>JANNDA010000140.1:0-7332 GCA_031387195.1 Planctomyces sp.
CTTCACTCCAGCAGCGGATCAAGCGCCATCCACATTCAAAGTCTCCGCACCGCCAGCGGAGATGAAGCTGGATGCGTTCTACAAAAAGTACGTCAACGCCAACGGATATCCGATCGTCTCGTCGGAGAAGGTTGCTGATCACGCTTTGCTGGAGGCGGCCTATCTTGTGGAACTGCTGCTGCATCAGCGCCCCGATGTGCGTGACGCGATGGTTCGCAGTGGCTCGCGAATGACAGTCATTGCTCACAGCGAATTCACAACCGACATCCCCGAGCATCGCGATCTGACGCCGAAAGATTATTGGGATCGGCGGGCTCGCGGCACGGGTGGCTCGCAGACCGATCCGGTCTGCACCTGCGGCGAAGAGAACCTGTTGGCCTTTCCTGGAGACCCGTATGCCGCGGAGTGCATCCTGATTCACGAGTTCGCTCACAACATCCACCTGCGCGGCATGACCAATGTCGATGCCACGTTTGATGCTCGCGTCAAAAAGGCATTCGAGAGCGCGATGGCTCAAGGCTTGTGGAAGGGAGCCTACGCCTCAACCAACCATCACGAATATTTTGCTGAAGGAGTGCAATCGTGGTTCGATAATAATCGGCCGCCCGATCACGACCACAACCACGTCGATACTCGACGTGAACTCAAGGAATACGATCCCGCTCTCGCCGCGCTGTGCCAAGAGGTCTTCGGTGAAACAGAAGTCGCCTACACCAAGCCCGTGACTCGACTGCGCGGGCATCTGGCTGACTACGATCCCTCGAAGGCCCCAACGTTTCGCTGGCCAGAACGGCTGGCAAAGCTCGGCGATGAGATCCGGCTAAATGCGATCAAGAAGCGTGCGACTCACGTCGGGTACGAAACAAAAGTAGTCGAAGGCTGGGCTGTCATCGTCAGCGAGCGGCTGCTGCGCGACGAACCGAAGGAGACGGAGCGTGCGCTGGAACTGTTGCAAACACAGTTGAAGGACATCGTTCGCGTCGTGCCGGCCAAGTCGGTCACGCACCTTCGCAAGGTGCCGCTGTGGTTCTCGCCGGAGTATTCGGGCACCGCACCGCGAGCCGAATATCACCCGTCCGTCGATTGGCTCCGTAAGAACGATCGCAAACCGGAGATGGCCCGATGCGTCGAGTTCTCAAATGCCCGCATCTTTGAACGCGAGACGAAACGGATGCCGCACTTCGTGCTGCATGAATTGGCTCACGCCTATCACGACCAAGTGCTGAATTTTGAGAACGCCGAGATCAAGGCCGCGTTTCAGCGAATCGTGGAGGACAAGTCTTACGAATCCGTCGAACGAACCTTCGGCGATCCCGCTCGCAAGAACTCAACCGAGCGAGCCTATGCTCTGTCCAATGAAAAAGAATACTTCGCCGAAACGTCTGAAGCCTTCTTCGGCGAGAACGATTTCTTTCCGTTCAATCGCCGCGAGTTAGAGAAGCACGACCCAGCAATGCTCAAGCTGCTGCAACGGCTTTGGGGTGTTGCCGAGTGATCAATGCGACAGCGTTTGAGGCGGCGAAGCCCGCCGACACTAACCCGAAGCGTTAGCGAGGGCAAACGCTCCAAAACGCTTCACTGTTCTGCAAACGGTGAAAGTCTTGTTTTCGTGAGCAGATTTGTCGGATGAACCATCTTTTTGTCAGCCGTTCCAAATGCAGAGCTGACAAAAAAATCGAGAAGCAGCGACAGAGAATCCGCATGACGATCGGTGACTCGTTTGGGTTGCGGGCGCAGCCTTGGCCAAGAATCACGTCGGCTGAGCGTTCGCCCTCACTGACGCTTCGGGTTACTTCGTTTGTCACTTTGCGAAGACTGGCGAATCCAGCGAAACGCCAATCTGTCTTACCCGTAATTGCGTCAAACTTTGACACGACGATCCGCCGATGACGAAAGCTGAGTTCATCCATCAAAACCAGCTTTCGCATGTGGTGGCCGAGTGCCGACGCTTTCCTCAATTCGCCAGACTTCCTGGCTCACGCTGTGTCTCGGTGTGACGCTGCTGTGCGGCAGCTTCGGCTGCACACGAGCTTGGTGGCGTAAGCAGGCGGATTGTGAAGTGCAGGCGACCGTCGCGGAGAAGAACGGTTACTTTGACCGAGGTGATCTCACTCCGTCCGCCGATTCACGGCTGTTTGATCCTTACGATCCTGACTGCGAGCCGCTGCCTCCCGATGATCCGACATCGCATCAATTGATGCACGAGGTCGATGGCCATACGGGCTGGGCACATTGGCACGACAATGGTGATGCACCGAGCATTGATGCCGGGACGTGGCTTTCATCGTTGCCACGCGACGCGAACGGTGATGTGGTGCTGAACTTGGCGGACTCTGTGCGAGTCGCGCGAAAAAACTCGCGCGAATACCAGACGGAGTTGGAAGACTTGTATCTCTCCGCGTTGGACGTGACGTTCGAGCGGTTCCGATTCGACACACAATTCTTTGCGACGAATGCGACGACAGCGGCGTTCTCTGGGCAAGACATCAGGAGCGGTTCCGCCAAGAGCACGCTGGAAACAACAACGAATCCGAACCTGAAGAAACTCACGGCGACTGGCGGCGAATTGGCGGTCGGCTTGGCGAACTCTCTGGTCTGGCAGTTCTCTGGCAGCGATGCCGAGATACTCGGTTCGACATTCAACTTCAGCTTGATGCAGCCGTTATTGCAGTATGCCGGTCGAGCCCGCGTGTTGGAGCAACTCACGCAAACGGAACGTGAGCTTGTCGCCAATGTGCGGCAGTTGGAGCAATATCGACAAGGCTTCTACGTGCAAGTTGTCGCCGGACGAAATCCCGGTGACGGCCCCAATCGTTTCGGAGCCGTTGGTCAAAACGGACTGGGTTTGCTGGCCGGTCTGCCGAGCGGTCGCGCGGGAGCGGCACCGATTGGCGGGTTCCTCGGTGTGTTGCAAGAACAGCAGTTGATCCGTAATCGCGAGGCAAACCTCGCTGCATTGCGAGACAGCGTCACGCAGTTGGATGCGGTTTTTAAGGCCGGGCGATTGCCCAGCCGTTTGCAGGTCGATCAGACTCGGCAAGCCTACTACAACGCACAGAGCAACCTGTTGACGTCGAAGGCGGGTTACTCCAGTCGCTTGGACTCGTTCAAAATCAACCTCGGTCTGCCGCCGAGCGTGCCGTTGCGAGTCACCGATCCGTTGATTGATCGTTTCAATTTGATCCCACCCGATCTCACGAAGCTGCTGCAAGAAATCAACGATCTCCTCGATCCTTTGCGAGCCGAATCAACTCCTGTCGAGACGATCGGTTTGCCAAAACTGCATCGCGAACTGCTCGCTTGTGAGAACCGCATTTCGAGCCAGATGCAGGTGACGCGCGTCGCACTGGACTTGTTGCAAAAGCAATGGCCGGAACGAGCGACACGGCTCAAGGAACTTCGCGAGCAACTCGCGCTCTACAAGTACGACGTCGCTCCGGAACTCTTCGATGAGGCACTGATTCGTCGCCGCATCGACCAGCACGAGATTCGGCTGAAAGCGAATCAGGAGAGTTTTGACAAAGTGATGACGGCGATCCGTGCGGTGAGTGACGACTCGCTGCGTGATCATCCAAAAGAAAGCCGCAAGACGTTGCTGGATGCCACGACAGAGCTGTCAGGTGTGTTGCTTGACGCGATGTTGACTCAAGCGTCGGTGCAGTTGGAGGGGATCGAACTGGTTCCCGTCGAGATCACTGAACCGCAAGCCTTCGAGACTGCTCGCAATCATCGGCTCGATTGGATGAACGCACGCGCAAATGTGGTCGATGCGTGGCGGAAAATTGAGTTCGAGGGGAACGCTTTGCAGAGCGGATTGAATGTGCTCATCAAGGGTGACATCGGGACTCGTGGCGACAATCCGGTCGCGTTCACCGCCGACAAGGGCCGCTTGCAGATGGGCTTCGAGTTTGACACGCCGATCACGCGGCTCGCGGAACGGAATCGTTATCGCGAAACGCAAATCAACTATCAGCGAGCCCGCCGGAGTTTCATGCTGTTCGAGGATGGGATCAGTCAGAGCTTGCGGAATACGCTGCGGATCATCGATCTGAGCCAAGTCAATTTTGAGATTCGGCGCGCGGCAGTGTTGGTCGCGATCTCACAAGTGACGCAAGCACGTCTGCGATTGATTGAACCGCCGCGCGGTGTCGTGGCTGGTCCACCGACGACATCCCCGACGGCGGCTCGCGACTTGGTGTCAGCCTTGAATGACTTGCTCGATGCTCAGAACGATATGCTCAATGCCTGGGTCAGCTTCGAGGTGCTCCGCGTGCTGCTCGACTTTGAAATGGGGACGATGCAGTTGAATCAAGAAGGCTTGTGGATCGATCCCGGGCCGTTGGTTCTGAAACCGGAAGCGGCCACCGAAAAGTAACCCGAAGTGTCACCAGTGTCGTCTTTCGCTCCGCGAAAGTAAGCTCTTTCGCAAAGCGAAAGGCGACAAAGTGAGTGAGTGCCATTCAGCGTTCGCCCTCGCTGACGCTTCAGGTTACAACGCCGGTCCCCCCAGCTCATGTCAGCGAGTTGATTCCCTCTTCGAGCGAACCATGCAAATTGGCCGAGTGCGAGTTTCTTCCCCCTTCACGTTGGCTCCGATGGAAGAACACACGAACCCGCCCTTTCGTCACTTGATGCGACAGTTCGGTGCGAGCCTGCTTTGCACAGAGCGAATCGATTCCGCCGACGTTGCCAAACGCGATCGGCGCGCCATGAAACTGTTGGAAACCACGCCGGGGGATTCTCCGTGTGCCGGACAAATCAGCGGTGCCGATCCGGCCGAAATGGCGTCCGCCGCGCGCGTCGTCGAGGAACGCGGTTTTGCGATCGTCGATCTCAACTTTGAGTGCCCAATCAAGCGGTTGATGAATCGTGGCGAGGGAGGCGCGTTGCTCGCTGATCCATCCGCGATCGCGCGCATTGTTGCGGCCGTGGTGCGCGGAGTGTCGATCCCCGTCACGCTCAAGATTCGTACCGGCTTTGAGTCGGATCGTCCGACGTTTGTGGAGGTTGCTCGGGCCGCGGAAGAGGCGGGCGCGGCGGCTGTCGATTTGCACGCCCGCAGTGCCGAGCAAGGTTACGTCGGGGTGGCCGACTGGTCTGCCATTGCACAACTCAAACAATCCGTGTCGATTCCCGTGCTGGGCAGCGGCAGTGTTCGCACACCCGCCGACGCGGTGCGATTTCTCAAAGAAACCGGTGCAGACGCAGTCGCCATCGGGCGCGGATGTCTCGGCAATCCGTGGATCTTCAAGCAGTCGCGCGAACTCTGGCAATCCCACACCGTGAGCCGTGACCCGAACCCGGCAGAACGGGGTCGAGCTGTCCTGCAACTGATCGAGGCGGAGTTTCGTTATTACGGCAAGACGGTCGCGCTGCGCCGCATCGCGCGAACGAGCTGCTACTTCGCCAAGTTCCTGCCGTCATTCGATGTCTTCAAAAAAGCGATTCACAGCGTCACCGATGTCGCCAGTTTTCGGCGACTCGTTTTGGAGCACTTTCGGTAGTCGATCTCGACCACGCCATTTGCGTCATCAATCGCCAGCGAGTCCAATACCCGCACAAACCCGAAGCGTCAGCGAGGGCGAATGCCCCCAAACACTCTGCATTTTCAGGAAAACGCCACATGTTTCAGGTCTCGCAACATATTGATTTCTGCTACGGGCACCGCTTGTTGAACTACACGGGTAAGTGCCGGAATCTGCATGGCCACAACGGGCGAGCCGTGATCGTGCTCGCTAGCGAAAAACTGGATGACCGAGGCATGTTGATGGACTTCTCCGACATCAAAAAAGTCGTGCGGACTTGGATCGACGAGCAACTCGATCACCGCATGATCCTGCATGAGGCCGACCCAGCATTGCCCTATCTGAAGAATCTTGGCGAGCCTCTGTTTGTCTTGCCGGTCAATCCGACGGCGGAAAACATCGCCAAGACGATTTATGAATTCACCAAGTCGCAAGGATTCCCAGTGGTCGAAGTCTCGCTCTGGGAAACGCCGAACGCATTTGCGACCTATCGCGACTGACGTGAATAAAAAAAGTAACCCGAAGCGTTAGCGTGGGCGGGCGCTCCACGGCGTGATGAATTCGGAGTCTTGTGAAGCGCCCGCCCTCGCTAACGCTTCGGGTTACTTTGCGGGTTCGCCGCCCTACCACTGACCGTCTCTTCTCATTGACCCGGCACGAGCTGGAATACGGATCATTCAGAAAAAGTCTACATGCTCTTCTCAGCCGCAGTACCGCCAACGAACCACACGCCCATCAGGCTCGGAGGAAGAGTCTTTGGAACTGGATTCGCCACAGGATGGTTGCTGCTGTGGTCATTCTGCACGTTAGCAATTGACCTCATCCTGATCGTGATGGTGATCCAGACTCTGCTCTCTTGGAGCTATCCCGTCACTCACGGTGCGATCACGCAGAGTGAGGTTCGACGCAAAGCGGGGGCCAACGAGAAGTCGATCCGTGCGGAGGTGAAGTATCAATTCCGCGTCGCGGATCGGGACTTCACCGGCTCAACGTTGAGCTTCTTCAAGATGAACTGGAGCAGTCGGCAAGAGGCTGATCGTGTGGTGCAATCGCTGCCGGTCGGCCAGCAAGTCGAGGTGTTTTACAACCCCTCCGACTCGAATGATTCCGCCCTGAGCCGTTCGCTCGATGGACGACCGTTGTTTTTTGCCGCGTTACTGCTGCCATTCAATCTGGTCATGATCGGCGGTTGGCGCGGGGTGTGGCGGAGTTTCCACGGCATCCGCAATCAACCGATGCAGCTTGAGGGCGACCGGTGGATTGTGCGTCGTTCACACGGCAGCCCATTAGTCGTGGCGTTGATCGTCGCCGGAGCAATCAGTTTTGTCTCAGTCTTCGCGGTCGGCACCTATGACCTGTGCAGCAACAGCAGCGTCATGTCGGTGGTGTGGCTGTTGCTGATCAGCCTGACGTGCCTCGCGTATTGGAACACTTGGTCGTCAGCACGCAACGAACCTCCTGTCTTGATCACTCAAAACGCGGCTCGCTCGGTGACTTGGCCGGCGTCAATGGCCGACAACACCGACCTGACGATCTCGGCCACTCAATTCCGCGAGGTCAAACTGGATGTCGCTGCGGACGGTGAAACAGATCCGAGCTACTCGGTGCTGGTGACTTACGTCGCTGACGATGGCCAAGCTACGACACGGTTGGTCTTGAAGACCTCTCACGGAAACGATGCGGAACTCCTGGCCGATTGGCTCGATGACTGGTCCGGCTTGGGACTGCGCCGGCAACTCGACGATGCTGAAGCTGAATCGACACGAGGCTCTGTCCCGCAAATGGTAGAGACCTCGTAGGACGGGCA
>JANNDA010000181.1:0-1879 GCA_031387195.1 Planctomyces sp.
GGCCCGCCTTGGCGGCCATCCAAGAGCCGTTTGACGTCTGCCTCTTCGTCGGTGACCTGGTCGATTATGCCACAGAACCGGGGCCGTGCGTGGATTGGGTTCGTAAGAACGCCTCGATCGCCGTGCGCGGTAATCATGACCATGCCGTCGCTCAACGAATTCCGGTGAAGAAGGACAACGGCCTGCATCGTCTGGCAGCGGCGACTCGTCCGTTGCATTGGAAAGTCCTCACTCCACTGCAAATGAAATATCTCACGCGGCTGCCGGTGACTCGGCGTGTGACGTTGGATGAGCGGCGTTTTTATCTCGTCCATGCGACGCCGAGAGATCCCTTCGATGAATATCTTCGAGACGACAGAGAGGCTTGGACGTTGAGATTGAAAGGGATTGAGGCCGACTTCGTGCTCGTCGGGCACACGCACTTTCCGTTTTGTTTGGAATTGGAAAACACGACCGTCATCAACCCTGGCAGTGTCGGTCAACCGCGAGACGGCGATCCGCGCTGCTCGTATGCGATCATCGACAATGGCCGCGTCGAACTACGGCGCATTGACTACGACATTGACGCCACGCTCGGTCACATGCGTCACAGCGGCATTGATGCCGACACGCTGGCGCTGGCGGAAGCGGTCTTAAAAACGGGCGGTCAAATGGCCCCGCAGCTTCTCGAACGGCTCAGCCAGAATGCCGCACCGCTATCGGAGTTTGCGAGCTTCGACGACGTGTTGGCTGCGGATCATGTCGAAAGCGAGGCGAGCGACCTTGAAGATCTTGCCGACGACGATTTCCCGACCGAGTAGTACTTAATCCCACCAAAATAGTTCGATCCAGCGAACGACATCAGCGATCACGTTCGATGGCGTGACGATGGGACTCGATCCGCGATCGGTTTGCGTGAGATGTCTCGCCAATGCGTGATATCAAACTCACAGGGTCCGTGCGTCGAATCAAACGAGCCGTGATGACGCCGATAAAACTTCATCCGATCAAGTTTCTTTTCCGCAGGCAATTCGCCGGGATGTCGAGAGCCAGAGGTGCGTCCCCAAACGATGCGTGATCCGCCGACGGTCAACAGTTGATAGCTCAGATCCTCGGCTGCGACCTTGGACTCGGAGGCACTCGGAACGCGAATGGATTTCAGCCCGAACTCTTTCCAATTCGGTTTGAGCAAGACGGCCAGTCGAGCCGCACCGAGTACGCGAGCGTCTCCCCACTCCGTTCCGGATCGACCGCGTGGTCCGGCAGTGAGATTCTCGATCACAGGATATTTCGCAATTTCAGCCGGCGGAAAATCAGCCCCCGGCAGCACGACGGCATCGGCGTCGATTGGAAACAGTCCGCTCTTCGGGCCGTTGCTGACACTGACCATTGCCACCGGTTCGCGATATTCAACATCAACCTCGACTCGTGCGGGGATCGTTGTCCGCACGCGAACGCTCCCTTTGATCCACGGATGCCGCTCGAACGCGGCGGCAATGCGTTGCGTGATGTCTTCATCTAACAATGACATCTCCAGAGGCAATCCGGCTCGTGTCACAACTTGTTCAACCACATCGTGCGGCACCCAATGCGGCGGGCGAGTGATCTCGATTTGCGATGTCTGAAAGCGATACTGCGAACTCAGTCGCAGGTCCGGCAGTAATCGAGCGGTCTTCGGAAGAAACACCGCGACCGCGACCAAACAGGACAACGCCAGCAACAGATTCGGCTGCATCAGCCAGCCGATTAGTCCTGCGGAAGTCCCGTCTTTCGTTTCACTCGTTTCAAAGTGTTTCAAAAGTTCTTCGTCTGACATACCAACACAACGGTGCTCGCGAGCAATCTCAGGTTTGCCCGCACAGGGATTTACGATCGGACCATCGCTATCCCAGCGATTCCC
>JANNDA010000182.1:0-1821 GCA_031387195.1 Planctomyces sp.
CGATGGTCGTCGCGATATCGGAATGAGCGATCGAAAACTGGACCGCCAATTGAGCGATATCGATGCCGTTCTGCGTGCAGTGTTCGGCGGCGCGGCGGCAAGCGTCTTTGACCGCCTGCGGTTCTTTGTGCCACGGCGGGAGCGTCGCGTTCGTCAGCAAGCGCGCGGCGAACGGGCCAGCATTCATTGCTCCGACCCCTTTGGCCTTCAAGTACGGCACGAGTTCGTCGGCGAAGCGCGTGTTCTGCAAGCAGTACTGGTTGTAGCTCAGCACGCAGTCGAGTTCTGTTTGGTCCAGCACGAACTTGAACAGCTTCATGGGATAGCCGCTGATGCCGATGAACCGCACCTTGCCCGCTTGCTGGAGTTTTCGCAGCGCGGGGATCGTCTCATCGACAATCTGCTGCATCTCGACGAATTCGATGTCGTGACACAAGACGATGTCGAGGTGATCGGTCCCCAACCGATGCAGGCTGACGTCAACGCTCTCGGCGACTCGCTTTGCCGAGAAGTCAAAGTGAGTGAGGTCGTACCGGCCCAGCTTCGTGCAGAGCGTGTATTTCTCGCGCGGGATGTCTCGCAGCGCGATGCCGAGTAACACCTCGCTCATGCCTCGACCGTAAAACGGCGAGGTGTCGATGAAGTTCAGGCCACATTCGAGGGCCACCGGCACGCTCTTGAGCGCGTCATCGAGACTGACTTTGCGGAACTCTTGCCCCAGCGATGAGGCCCCGAAACTGAGGATCGGTAGGTTTAGGCCAGTGCGACCGAGCGGTCGAGTTTGCATGATGATGTTCCTGCGGGCGGGGGCTGATGGAATTGGTTATCGATCATTGGTAAATTGGCTTTGCCTTTTTGCCTTCCGGATGATCAATGACCAAGGATCAATAACCAACGATCAATGCTCTTTACCTTGCGGTCGCGAACCGACGGAAGCTGTCGATTGTTTGCTGAGCCGCGTGAAAAGAATCCGGCAGCGGCAGCACTTCGGCAGAGAGATACCCGGCGTAGCCGATGCTCCGCAATGCCTCGATGATCGGCGGGATATTCGTGTGGCCGAAGCCGATTGCCTGGCGGTTGCTGTCGGCAAAGTGGACGTGTCCGACCAACGAGCCAGCTTCTCGCAATGCAGCAGCGATATCGATTTCTTCAATGTTCATGTGAAAGAGATCGCTGAGCAGTTTGACGTTCTTGGCTTTCAGGCAGCCGATGAGTTTCACGCCGTCGGCGGTGGTCTTGATCAAATTCGTTTCGTAGCGGTTGAGCGGTTCGATGAGCAACGTGGTGCCGTAATTCGCCGCGCGCGAGGCGAGTTCATCCAGCGCTTCCGCCAGCCACACGAGATGTTGCTCGTGACTGAGTCCCCCTTCGGCACGCCCTTGCATTGAGCCGATGATGGCCGGGGCTCCGAATTGGCCGGCGACGTCGATGATCTCGCCGATGAAATGCCGAGCACGTTGCCGCACCGATTCATCGGGATCGGTCAACCGCAGCTTCTGCACGACCCACCCGGCTCCCGTTCCCATCGCGGCCAGCTTGAGGTGATGTTTGTCGAGGCTGCTTCGCAGCAAGTTGACGTCCAACTCAGCCGCCGAGCGTGGGAAGACTTCGACCGCGTCGAAACCGAATTCCGCCGCTTGAGAGCAGCCCGCCGCGAGATCGTGCCAAAACACAAACGGCCCACCGGTGGCTTCAGAAACCAGAGAGATCGTGACTGCCGAACGCATGAGTCGCCTTTCGTGGTCTGCTGGAAACGTCGTAGTGATTCAAAGCCGCATTTACGTAGCCGTCACGCTCCGCGTGACGAGCCGAATGCTTCCC
>JANNDA010000196.1:0-4005 GCA_031387195.1 Planctomyces sp.
TCCATCGAAGGCTTCAACGGTTTCGTTGCCTCCACCGTTGCTCCAATTGCTACCGGCTGGAACAACAAGTTGCCGGGCGGGATTATCCCCCGCTCAAGATCAACACCTTTCACGGCGCACGGAGCGATGACGGCTACGTAACGGGGGTCTTTGCTGCCGCTGACTTGTCGTGACCTGACATGACTCACCACACTGGCTCAGCCGACTCAGGCATCCCGTCCGTCACCACTCGAACCCTCGGCCAACATTATGACTCAAGCCATTGTTGATCCCGGCGAACTGCGGCTCTTCGCACAGATGCTCAAGCAGTTCAACCAAGATTTGTCCGACCGTTCGACGGCGCTCGCGAGTCAGCTTCACTCGTTGAGCAGCACCTGGCGTGATCAGGAAAACTTGAAATTCACCGAGCAGTTCGAGCAACACTTGCGGTACATCCAACGCTTCGTGGATGCCAACAACCAACACATCCCGTACTTGCTCCGCAAAGCCGAGCGGATTGAAGAGTATCTGCAACAGAGATAGCTCGGCTGGGAAAGCACCGTCTCACTTTCGCTGTTGACGCTGCTGATGTGCGTTCCACATTTCCATCAGCGTGTCCTGGGCCGAGTATTGAAACTTGAAGCCGAGTTCATTCGTCAGGCGATTCGGAGCGATGACCCAGGGATAGCGGGCAAAGTAGTGCAGGCTCGGTGGGAAATGGAAAACGGGTAGATGCAGTTTCCACCAAACCTTGGTGAAGAGTCTGACCGTCCACAGCGGAATCTTGACCTGTCGCCGATTGGTCAGTTTCGCAACCTGGCTCATGAAGACCCAATCCGACGGGCTGATGTTGAATGGACCACGGGCGGAATGCTTCAGGATGGTCAACGTGGCCGCCGCACAGTCTTCTTCATGAACCCACTGGAGCGGCGTATCGAAACCATCCAGCAGCATGATGACCGGCAAATTGATGATCAGCCGAGTGAGATAATTATCGACCCGCGCTCCGCCAATGATGGTCGGTCGAGTCCAGGACACCGCAACGTTCGGCAGCTCTTCGGCCAACTTCAGGACGGCCGACTCCAGTTCCGTTTTGTCAGCCGAGTATTGGAAGTCCGTGCGTGCTCGCAGCGGCCACAATTCGTCCATCGGAACCGGATTGTCATCCCACGCCCCGTATGCGGTCGCGCTGGAGGCCATCATGAACCGCTGCGGCCGAATGGTGCGAACCGCCTCAAAGACGTTTTTCGCCCCGTTGACATTAATGTCGTGCATCAACGCCAGATCCCGAATCGGATTCAAGACGAACGCCAGATGCATGATCGTGTCAGGCTGAAACTTTTCGAGCGTGGTCCGCACGTCAGGACTGCGGATGTCATGCTTCACGAATTCGTGCGGCTCGAAGCCCGGAGCAGGCGGAGCCACATCGATTCCCAGAATTGTTGCATCCGGCCAATCACGGCGAATGTGTTCGATCAACTTGCTCGCATAATTTCCAGAACTGCCGGTGATCGCGATGCGTTGCATGAGGATCTCAAATGATGTCAATCAAGGTTGCGGATCGAAACGTCATGCGACACAGCACACGTTGGCGAGGCGGAAATGTAGAACTCCGCCGCTTCAGCAGCAATCAACACTTCAGTACGCCGTGAGCACCATGTGTCAATAACGCTTCGTGAATCGCATCGACCGTCTGCTGCGTTCGGAAGGCGTCTTCAAAGTCACACAGGATTGTCGGTACCCCCGAACGGATCGCCGCGAAGAACGCCTGGACTTCGTCGCGAAAGATGGCACTGCGATCGGTGGTCGGATTCGGAGCCGAGCCAGCGGCGTCGCGCCATTGCAGATCCCAACCATCGAGATGCACGTGACGATCCGCCGTAAACGCCTCGAAGCCGATCCATTTCGTGGCCGCTTGGCAGCTATAAAAAATCGAATGCAAGGCACCGCTGGCCAGACGCAAGTTGATCGCGGCGGTTTGAATTTGGCTCGTCGGCCAATCGAGCGGTTCCACCAACGCCTGCACCTCAGTGACTTCTCCCAAGAGAAATCGAGTCAGGTCCACGAGGTGAGTCGCTTGCTCGTTCAATGGACCGCCGGAGAGTTGTTTCTGGCCCCACCAACTGACTTGATAGTTGCCACACAGCCAGCGCGAGGTCGCCCCCAACACGGCCTGTCCGGAGAGAGCAGTTCGCGCACGTTGGACGGATTCGCGATAGCGGTTCATGTAACCGACCGCGTTTAGAACCGGGTGATTTCGCAGCGCGTCGCGAATTGCTTGCACGTGTTGAGCGGAAAGGCCAATCGGTTTCTCGACGAAGAACGGAACTCCGGCCTCGATTGCCGCGAGTTCGACTGACCCGCGTGCGAATGGCGGCGTGCAAACAAACACGGCGTCGAGCGAGTTCCAATCGAGCTCTTCCCAGCTCGTCAGATATTTGCACCGTGAGTGCTCATCAGCCAGCTTCTGACCACAAGCGGGATCGGGATCACACACGGCGACAACGCTGGCTCCACACCGTGCCGCTGCCGAGGCTCGCTCACGTCCCATGCGACCGGCACCCACAACAGCGACTCGCAGTTGTGGAGCTGGCGTCATCGACCCGCCTACCCGTTCCCACAATTCCAATTCGAGTTGGGCCACCTTGTCGGTCGGGACCAGTGGATCGTTCGCGAGCACTTCACGAAGGCTTGATCGCGATGGATGGCGAACCGCGTCCAGAAACAACCGCTCGTGAATCTCGAAACGTTCGAGCCAGCACTGTGCGGCAACAGAAATGGCGGGCGTCGCGTTTTGGTAGGACGGGCACTCTTGCCCGTCACCTGACGCTCGACGGGCAAGAGTGCCCGTCCTACGAACGCATGAAGCGACTGGTTCCCAGTGATCTCGGCTGATCCACACCGCGTGCTCGCGGACGAGCCCGTCGGCCGCAGCGCGATTGACGATCAGCCGCTCTGGAGTTGACGATTCCAGCGCCGCCAGCACCGGCACCACGGCTTGTGGATACCACGACAAGTCACGTTGCCGCAGGCTCGGCGGACTGACCGTCGGATGAGCGGCCAGTTCGGCGAAGAGCTGATCCCGAAGGTCGCTCAGAAACGGGGCGCGGCTCGGCGGAAGTTCGGCATCGCGGTGGACGAGGCGAAAGTATTTCAACGGCACAGCTCGCAGACTGGCGATGTCCGCTGCGGAAACTCCCTCAAAAGAGTTGGAGCCCAGCGTTCGTAGCAGATCATCCAACACGTCTTGCCCGTTGATACGCAGGTCGTACAGAAAGCCGCGATGGTTCAAGCCGGTATACGACCACGACAGATCGCTGAACCGCACGCCGAGCGATTTCGCGATTTGCTGGGCTGTGGACGTCGGCAGTTCGCATAGTCCGAGACAATTCTGCACACCTCGTTCCGCCATCAACGCGGTGACGCAACTGAGCGGATTCGTCAGATTCAGTACCCAGGCATTCGGGCAATGACGCCGCAAGAGATCGCAGGTTCTGTTGAGGTCGTCACGCATCTGAATCGCCGTCAACAGCGCCGCCGGGCCGAGCGTTTCATCGGCGGCGATGCGATGACGAGAGCACAACTCTTCACCGGCTCTGCGAGTCTCTAAACCGCCGTAGCGAATCTGGTGAATGACCGTGTCCGCCTCGGACAGCGCGAAAGCCATTTCCGTTTCACCGCGCACGTCCCAGCCGAGTGGCTGCAATCGCGCGGCACCGTATCGCACGACAGCCGCCAAGCGGTTGGCGTCGCGACCTTGAAGCAGAAGCACTCGCGGAGCCAACGGTTTCTCCGACATCGCCATCGCGTCAATGAGCGCCGCCGTAAACGGGCTACCGCCGCCGAGTACGACCAGCGTGCGAGGGGTTGTGTGTTCCAATTGCAAAATGCTGGTCCTGAAGAATTTTGGACGATGGCGATATTTTTTGCTGCGAGGATATTTCCGACGGTGATCATAAACTTCACCCGACGAGCATTGTCTGAAGTATCAACGTCGTCATTCCAAATGATTGGAGGGCGGGGTCG
>JANNDA010000207.1:0-2342 GCA_031387195.1 Planctomyces sp.
CCAAGATTCGCGAGAAGATTCAGAAGTACGACGCCGAGCTGAAAATGAGCAAGGCGGAAGCCGAGATTGCTCAGCTCGCGACCACGTTCAATTTCGATGTCAGCACCGACTTCGGTCAGATTGAGCAAGTCCTCCAAGACAAAATCGGACTGAACAAAGCCAAGTCCCGCGTGGCGGCGGATCTCTCGCAAGAAGGCATCATCGATGTCAAACGCGAGCAGGCCGCTGAGAAAGTCATGGCCGATCAAGCCCTGCGGCAGTTCGAGGTCGAAATGGGACTCGTCACGCCGGAGACCGCCGGCGTGAAGGAAGACCACAAGGAACTCGGCCCGGCGACCGTGACGCAGTAGGGCCAATAGAGTCTGTGTCGGAAACCTGCGCGTGTTTGGTGTGCCGGAGGACGTTAGCCCTCCGGTTTGCCTGTTGGGCGGCGGGCGAAGCCCGTGTTATGAAACGAAGAACCTCATGGCCGAATCTGACAACAAGAACTCAGGGACAGACCCGTCGCCTGCGCTTCCCGCGTGGTACCCATCATGGGCGCGGGAACTCGCCGAGCTGTATTTTTCCGGCACGATCAACACGTTTGTATTGCACGGAAATGTGCATGACTTGGTTCCGCAGTCGGCGTCGGATGGCAAAGTGAGCTTCTCGTCACTGAGCGACTTTCTGGCGTCGCAGGTGTTTGGCTCGTGGGAGATCGTATTGGGCTACGATCTTGGCCGAGGCTTGCGGCCTCTGGCGGGAACAGACTCGAAGCGGTTACAGCAGATGATGCAGCATGTGACCGCGTTGCTCGGTGCGCCATCGACCTGGACTCGCGACCCGGACAAAGTCCTCGACCAACTGGAGTCGCTACTGCAACGGAATCTGCTGGAAGAGAACATCGCCAATCGCAAGCGGATCGGTTTGGTCTTCGAGCACGCTCAGTTTTTGGTTCCGACGGGAGACTTGGCTTCGGTGGCGCGCGGGCAGGCGTCGCGGCTGGTGCGATTTATGAGCTGGGCCTCGAATCCGTATCTCAAACGGCTCAACATGGCGTTCTGTTTGATCACGGACAAGCTGTCCGAAGTCAGCGAGCGACTGGTCAACAATCCATATGTCGCATCGTTGGAGATTCCGCTGCCGAGCGTTGAGGACCGGCGTCAGTTCGTGGCGACGACGGCACCGAACGTCTCCGGCGGTGGCCTGACGACGGAAGGTTTGGTCCAGAATTCCGCAGGCCTGAGTCTCGTCAATTTGAATGTGTTGCTGTCGAACGCCAACACACGTGGGCTCGATCCCAAGCAGTTTCGCAAGCTCAAGAAGAACATGATCGAGCGACAGTGTCAGGGGCTGGTCGAGTTCGTCGAACCGCCGCACACGCTGGACCTGATCGTCGGCTCGCCCGAAGCGAAGGCTCGCTTGGAACAAGATGCGAAGTGGATCGCCGAAGGCAAGCTCGACACGGCTCCGATGGGGTATCTGTTCTGCGGCTCGGTCGGCACGGGCAAGACATTTCTGGCCGAGTGCTATGCCGGCTCGATGGGGATTCCGTGTTTGAAGCTGCGGAACTTTCGCTCGAAATTCGTCGGCGAGACCGAAGGGAATTTGGAGCAGGTGTTGACCGTCTTGAAGTCGCTCGGCCCGGTCGTCGTCATCGTTGATGAGGCGGACGCGACGCTGGGCAATCGAAATCAAGACGGAGATTCCGGCACATCGGGTCGCGTGTTTTCGATGATCGCTCAGCAAATGGGGGACACGAAATATCGCGGTAAAATCATCTGGATGCTGCTGACGTGCCGTCCCGATTTGCTGCCGATCGACTTGAAGCGGCAAGGGCGTTGCGAGGTTCACATTCCGCTGTTCGCGCCGACGACCAGTGAGGACATTGCCGCGATGTTTCGGTCGATGTCGAAGAAGAACAAAGTGCCGTTGACGGCGGACGCGATCCCCGAGGTCTCGCCCGATCGACAGTTGAGCGGTGCGGATTTGGAGAGCATACTCCTCGCCGCGCGACGTGGGGCTTTGGCCAACGGACGAGAGTCCGTCGAGAAGGCGGACCTCGAACAAGCGATCGCCGAATTCATTCCCTCGTCAGAAGGATTGGAAAAAGAGATGCAAGAAATCGCCGCCGTGCTCGAATGCACCGAACGGAATTTCCTGCCAATCAAATGGCGAGAACAAGTCGGCTCACCGGAAGCGCGAGCCAAGCTGCAAGAACGCATGGTCGCCCTTCGGCAGTTGGTGGAAGGCTGACAACATGAGGCGGCCGAGGGATGCCCAAAAATAACCCGAAGCGTCAGCGAGGGCGGACGCTTCAAGAAGCGGTGATCTACAAATCGAAAATTTGTGAAGCGTCCGCC
>JANNDA010000222.1:0-12521 GCA_031387195.1 Planctomyces sp.
CGTGATGTCCAACGCCACGAACTTCAACAATTCGCGGTCGCTCATTTCTGTCAACACTGTCTCGCCGCCGGAACCGAGCACTTGATCGGCGAGTTCTTGCTTGTCTCGAATCATTTGATCGATCCGTTCTTCCAGCGTTCCCCGGCAGACAAATTTGTGGACGAGCACGTTGCGTTTTTGTCCAATGCGAAAGGCTCTGTCGGTCGCCTGGTTTTCGACGGCGGGGTTCCACCAGCGGTCAAAGTGGACGACGTGCGAGGCGGCCGTCAGGTTCAAACCGGTGCCGCCTGCTTTCACCGAGATCACGAAGAACGGCAGGCCGTCCTCTTCTTGAAATCGGCGGACCAGTTCTTTCCGCTTGCCGACCGGCACGCCGCCGTGCAGCACGAGTCCCGGCTGGCCGAAGACGTCACCGAGATATTTGGCGAGCGGCTCGCACATCGCTTGAAACTGCGTGAAGACGAGCATCTTTTCTTGTCGCTCAGCGATGAGCTGACAGATTTGGGCCAACCGTCCGAACTTGCCGCTCTCGTCAGCGGCGAACTCCGGCTGGGCGAGCAACTGCGACGGATGATTGCAGACCTGCTTCAACTTCATGAGCATCGACAGCACGAGTCCGCGACGCTGCATGTCGTTCGACTCACCCGATTCCCGTGCTTCTTTCGCCGCCTCCAACTGCCGAGCGAGGTCATCGACCAACTGCTCGTACAAAGCCGCCTGCTTTTTGGAGAGGCCGCATTCGGCACGCATCTCGGTCTTCTCCGGCAAGTCAGGAACAATGTTCGGATCGGTCTTCATGCGTCGCAGAATGTACGGTCGCACGAGTCGCCGCAGGGCTCCGTAAGCGTGAGCGTCCTGTTGTTTATTGAGCCGCTTTACAAAACCTTTGAACTGCTTCGCTGATCCCAGCAAGCCCGGACAACAGAAGTCGAACAGCGACCACAAATCGCCGAGCTGATTTTCGACCGGCGTTCCAGTCAGCGCGATCCGCCCCGCCGCATCGAGCTTCTTCACCGCCTTTGACTGCGCCGAGGAAGCATTCTTGATCGCTTGGGCCTCGTCCAAGATGACCAGCTTCCACTTCATCTTCGCGATCCAGTCGGCCTTCCGTGCCAACGTGTAAGTCGTGACGACGAGGTCGAACTCTTTGAGTTCATCGTGCGGCTTCTTCGCGATGCGATCCAATGCCTCGGCCTCGCACTCCGAGCGATGTGCAAAGAAACAATTCAACTGCGGCGTGAACCGCGCGAGCTCCTGCTTCCAATTTCCGACAAGCGATGCCGGAACGATGAGCAAACTGGGAACGGTTCGTTCTACGTAGCCGTCACGCTCCGCGTGACGAGCCGAGCGTGTGGTTGACTCTTTCTGTTCGTTGATCGCTGACCGCGCGCTCGGCTCATCTCGCGGAGCGAGATGGCTACGTTGGGAGACACGCAGCCGCAGCAACAGGTCGATCACTTGAATCGTCTTGCCTAAACCCATGTCGTCGGCCAAGCACGCACCGAGTCCCAGCCGAGTCATGAACCACAACCAGCGCACGCCGTCGGCTTGATACGGCCGCAGCGTCGCGTTGAGTCCTTCGCCCGGAGCACAACCGACGACACCACTCGGATCACGGAGTTGTTCGAGCGTTTCGCGCAGCCAGTCTCCGGCAGTGACGCAGGCCCAATCGGCCGTCACCTCGACCGAGTCTTCGTCTCCCTCAAGCTGTGCTCCCGCGAGCAGTCGCATCCCTTTCAAAAAGTCGATGCCGCCGGCGTGATCGCTCTGCAATTGCTGCCAATGCGCGAGCGCCTCTTGAAGCTGATCGCGATTCACTTCGACCCACTTGCCACGCAGTAGCAACAACCCGTCCGATGCCGCGAGCAATTTCTCGCGTTCGGCATCCGTCAACGTCTCACCGTCCAACGCCATATCGACTGAAAAGTCCAACAGCCCATCGACGCCGACCGCGCTCGCTTGCCGATCGCCGATGCGCACCTGCACCTGCGGCCTCGGCGGCTTACGAGCCTTCCACCAATCGGGGACACGCACCACCAGACCGCTTTTTTCCATTGCCGGAACGTCACGCAAAAAACGATACGCCTGCGCGATCGGCCAAGCTTGCGGCTGAAATAATGCTCGCGATGCCAGCAACTCTTTCACGACCTCGCTGCCATCCGCCGCCGCTCGTACAGGAGCCAAAAGCTCCGCCAACTTCACTTGATCCCGCGCTCCCGCGTACTGCCTCAGCGCCTGAGCCAGCGGCAAATGTTGAACCGAGGCTTTCGCTGACAGCCGATGTGTGTACGTCGCTAGAAACGCGAAGGGCCGATCGGAATCGCGTTTGTTTTCAGCCAGATGAAACGTCACTCGACCGAGTAAATGTTGAAACGGATTGACCGTTCGTAATAACTCCGCCAACCCGCCGGCAGTCGCCGCACCTCGCTGCCGGACCAGTTCTGACAACTCGGCCCACAACTGCTTGAGCACTTCCGGTGTCAGGTATTCCAAACCGCGCATCGGCGGAGCATCCGCAATCAACACCGCCAGTGTCAGATCATCCGGCAGTGGCGGATGTGTCCCGCCTCCACTCTTGCTCCCCGTTCGGCGCGGGTCTCCTGACCCCGCTGCAAACTCCACCAACCGTTCTTCATCCAACGAACAGATTGCTTGAAAGAATTGCCGCGCCCAATCGCGCCAGAAGAGCAAGTCGGACGGCAATGTTTCGATCACGCGCGGCTCAGCCAGCAGCAGCAACCCCTCCGCAGAAGACCTCTCAAACGCCGAACGAATCAACTCCACCGCGCCGTCACTCAACGCGATCACCGCATTTTTCGAGTCACCCGCTTCGTCAGTCACCGCAGCGCACATCACACGTCCGTGCGGTGAAAGCACAATCCGCAAAGTCATCTTCGCAACCTTCCGATTCGGCTAAACGATCACAGTTTTGGAGTGCGGAGAATACTTCCGGACTCGTGAATAATCCCGGCTCGCACGACATAAAGACTTGCCAATTACCAGGACACTGATCAATCTCCCGCGCGATCAGTCGCTCACCGCAATCACTCAGAACGGAGTCGAACATGAGTTGGGGCTATTCCGATTGGGGTCCGTACGTTCCTGTCGCGCAGAAGAAGGCCAATGCGGTCAAGCACGCGGCTCAGTTGGCAAAAAAACAGCGCCGAGCCCCCGCTCCGGTGAAGTTGGACGGTCGCAAAATCACGACGACCTTTTGGGGCAACTCGTGGAGCAAGAACCTCGAAGCCTACAGCGACTACGCGAATCGCCTGCCGCGCGGTGCGACCTATGTCCGCAACGGCTCAGTCGTGGACTTGGTCATCAAGCCGAAACGTGTCGAGGCGATTGTCGCTGGCTCGGAAACCTACACAATCACGATCGACATCGCCGGTCTGCCCAAAGGGACTTGGTCGAAGATCAAACAAGACTGCTCGGCATCGATTGATTCGCTGCTCGATCTGCTGGCGGGCCGATTCTCCGACGGCGTCATGCAGCGACTGACTCGCCAGAAGGAAGGGCTGTTCCCGTCGCCCGGCGAGATCAAGATGAAGTGCAGTTGTCCCGATTACTCGGATTGCTGCAAGCACCTCGCAGCCGTGATGTACGGCATCGGCTCGCGACTCGACAAACAGCCTGAATTGCTGTTCGTGCTGCGCGACGTCGATCATCAAGAACTCGTGTCGCAAGCGGTCGCCGAAGGGAACCTCGAAAAGGAATTGACCAGTGGCGAAGGTTCGCTGGTCGGCGAAGACTTGGGGGCGATCTTTGGTATCGACCTGGAATCGACGTCCGCGATGCCTGTCTCTTCAAAAACGGCCGCAACCAAAAGGCGATCGACTGCGGTCAAGAAACCTCAATCGAAGCCCAAACGCGCGACCTCCACCGGAAGAGCCACGAAGCTGCAAACGGCTGCGGTCACAAAAAAGACCGCCCTCAAAAAGAAAGTCACGAAGAAGCCGCTGAAAACCGAGATCAAGGCCGCTGCCAAGAAGCCAGCAGCCAAGAAAAAAACGGCAGCAAAAAAGTCGTTGGTGTGACGGTCGCCTCAACGCGATGATTTCGCCGCTCAGTTGTCCCTTCGATTCAACGCACCGCTGAAGCGGAAGATGTAGTAAACGAGGGTCAGAATCGATTGCAGCGTCGCGGCCACGTAGGTCCAGCCGGCGGCGTTGAGGACATCGCGAACGGCAATTGCTCCCTTACCGTCGATGAGATTGAGCTGTCCGAGGAGCCGCTTGGCGCGATTGCTGGCGTCGAATTCAACCGGCAGGTTCACGACTTGAAAGAAGACGATCATTGCGAACGACGCCAGTCCGAGAATAATCAAACTCGGGCTGTGCATGGTCGCGCCGAGGATAAACAGGATGGTGGCGGCAGTTGGACCAAACTGAGCCGCCGGAACGGCCGCGTTTCGCACAATGAGCGGAGCGTAGTGGTCGGCATGTTGTAGCGCGTGCCCCGCTTCATGAGCGGCGATCCCAACGGCAGTGGCTGAATGGCTTTCATAGACTTCTTGGCTCAACCGCAGCACACGCGAGTTCGGATCGTAATGATCCGAGAGCCAACCGTGGGTGACTTCGATCCCCACGTCGTGGCAATTGGCGCTATCCAAGATGTATCGAGCGGCTGTCGCTCCGCTGAGCGGTGCGCGAACTTGGAGGCCCCGATGGTAAGTCGCCTTCACGCGCCACTGAGCCCACAGCATGAGGATCAGTGCCGGCGAAATGATGAGCAAGTATCGTGGGTCGAACATGATGGCTGAACTCCTCGGAATTGATCACCAGACAGATGGCGCGAAGCGTGGTTGCTTGAGTCTGGTAGGATTGTACGCAGGCATCGGTTCGTTCGTTGAGTCATCCGGTTTCTTGGTCAGATTCACCTAAAGTCGTCGTCCCTTCGATGACCCAACTTTCAGAAAGGTGACATGCCGGAGAAGAGATTGGAGAGTCTCGGCTTTGTAAGGGCCACGAATCACGGCAAAGACTGACCAAAGCGAGTTGACTGAAATCGCGATCCAGTCGCCGACACAGATTTTTTCGCATTGGCATTCAGTCTGCTTCACACCCACACCGAGCAAACACAACACACTGGCCGTCAGGAATCGCTGCTGCTCATAGCTGTCTCCGGCCCCGATCCCAAAGGAGTGCCTATCATGAGAAAATTGATGCTTCTCGTCGCGTTGGTCGCAGGTGGTTTGATGGTTTCTTCGAGTTCAGTAGCCCAAGCGGACCACTTCGGTTGCAACAATGGCGGCTACTACTCCGGTGGCTATGGTGGTGGTTATCAGAGCTACTCGTACTATCCAACCTACGCTCCGGTTTACCAGTCTCCGAGCTACGGCTATTCGAGCTACGGTTACGCGCCATCGTATGGAGCGTCGTACTATCGGCCTGGCCTGAGTGTGGTGATCGGTTCTGGCTATCGCGGAGGTAGCTACGGCGGATGGGGCGGCGGCTACGGCGGCGGCCATCATCACCATCACGGTCATCGGTAGGTGTCGTTGAATCGGCTTAGAAAAGCCGACCTACGCTGGGCACCATAATTGATTGCCAATAAACGAAAAAACCGGCCTGAAATTTCAGGCCGGTTTTTTTCGTTTTTGGACGTGGGTCACAGAACACGACGAACGTCGTGCGGTCGCTTTACAGCTTGACCTTGCTCCGTGCCTGACGACGCTTACGCGAACAACACGGGCGAGCGCCGTGATTCGCTTTGTTGATCTTGCGATTGTTCTTGGCCATCTGAAACCTCTTTCAAACTTCATAGGATCGGAAACGGGGCGGTAATCTAGGCGGAACCATCACCGTTGCAAAGTGTAACAGCCGCTTCTGAAAGAATTTGTTCCTCGCGGCGATTCGCGGTGATCCGGTTCGCCGTTTGGTAACGGTCGGACAACCGAACCAGAATTTCCACCTCAGAATCACGTGTGACGGCAATCGCTTGAGCCTGTTTGACTCCCGCATCAGCCTCTGCTTGACGCTGAAGACGTTCGGTGAGTTCCGCTCGCAAGTCATCACGATTTGCTCGCAATTGAAGGAGGCGATCGATATCGATGCGAGGTGAGGAGTTGTCCTGCTGCGCTGCCTTCAGTCGCGAGATTTCTGCAGTAATCGTCTGGGTTGCATCGCTCGCCGTTCTTGCGGCGAGCAGGCTCTTGCCGAGCGATTGCAACGCGGCGTCTCGGCGATGTTCGCGAACGCGCATTAACGCAGGGAGCCAGCGAGGTGAGAGAGACATGAAATAAGTTCTCGATTCCGATGTGGCTAACCCGAAGCGTGAGCGAGGGCGAGGGCTTCACACGATATTGAACTTCATCGCGTTGTGACGCGTCCGCCCTCGCTGACGCTTCGAGGCTGTGATTTCATGTGGGATAGGCTTCCAGCCTGTCGTGTTTTACGGGGAATTCGACAGGCTGGAAGCCTATCCCACGCAAAAAATCACAGTCTCTTCGGGTTACATGGTCTTCAAACCATCCGAGCGGTGATTTGTTGGAGTCGAGCGAGATTCTGTGAGAGGTTAGCAGGCGTTCGCTGCGGCTGTTGGAGGAAATCGAGAATTGTGGAACGCTCGCGAAGAGCGAGATCGACCAGCGGATTCGAGCCGGACTGGTACGCTCCGACGGAGATCAAATCCTCGTGATGGCGGTAGGCTGCGAGAACTCGCTTCATCCGATCGGCAGCGGCGAGGTGTTGTGGTTGGGCAACGTCTGGCATTACTCGGCTGATGCTGGCGAGCACGTCGATCGCTGGCCAATGAGCCTGCTCGGCAAGTCGTCGCGACAAAACGATGTGACCGTCGAGCAGCCCGCGGACGGCATCAGCGATCGGCTCGTTAAGGTCATCGCCATCGACAAGGACTGTGTACATGCCGGTGATACTGCCTCGCTCGCCACAGCCGCTGCGTTCAACCAGCTTGGGGAGTGTGCTGAAGACGCTCGGCGGAAATCCGCGTGCGGCTGGCGGCTCACCTGCGGCAAATCCGACTTCGCGCTGAGCGTGAGCAAACCGAGTCAACGAATCGACCAGCAACAAAACGTCGCGGCCTTGATCACGAAAGAACTCGGCGACAGCGGTTCCGAAATGAGCCGCTCGCAATCGTAGCGTCGGGGCTTCATCGCCCGTTGCGACGATCACCACACTGCGAGCCAGCCCTTCCGAGCCGAGAGCTTTTTCGACGAACTCGCGCACCTCACGACCACGTTCGCCGACTAAGACGACGACGTTCACATCCGCCTGACTGTGTTGAGCGATCTGTCCCAGCAACGTGCTTTTTCCGACGCCGCTACCGGCAAAGATGCCGATTCGCTGGCCTTTACCGCAGGTCAACAACGCATCGATGGCGCGAATGCCCGTGCCCAGCGGTTCCGAGATTCGTTGCCGAGACAATGCGGCAGGCGGTTCGCCGTGCAACTTTCGACGATGAGGTAACGCAAGATCCTCGCCCTGATCAAGCACACGGCCTCGCGCATCAAAGATTCGCCCCAGCATTTGTTCGCCGACGCGGATTTGAGGAGCAGAAGCTCGCAACGAAACGGTGTCGCCTCGTCGCAGGCCAGAGATATCACCCAGCGGAAAAAGCAGTGTTTCACAATCACGAAAGCCGACGACTTCCGCTTCCGCAAGCGGTCGCTGTTGTTGAAAGATTCGGCACAACGCTCCGACGGGAGCGGGAAAGTCAGCGACCGCGATCATCAGTCCGCTCACGCGGGTGACTCGGCCAGAGAGTCCGACCGGGATGATTTCTGAGACTCGGTCAGCAACCGCGAACATCTCGTTGAGTCCTTGGGCGAGCGGCGATTCAAAAACTACCGAATCAAAAATATCAGTCACACAAACCCCACCGAGCTTGCCTCGGTGGTTTCAAGGCTTTTGCACTACTCCGAGTGAATTCGCTCGTAGTGCAAGGGCCCTAATCCACCGAGGCAAGCTCGGTGGGGTTGATGCCATTCTCAGTCGTCTAACAACTCTTCGGCGATCCGTTCCAGCATTGTCTCGACGCGGCCATCAATCACGCCTTGTGCGGTTTCCACGAGGGAGTCGCCGCGTGACATTGTTTCGTCTCTGACAAATTGAATGTTGGCAGAGCATCCACGATGCAGGTCGTCGGAATGAGACTGCACAATGTCGCAGTCAGAGGGGTGCAAGCGGACTCGAATGGTCTCGGTGCCGACGACCCAACTCAACGTCGTCTTCACCAGATCAAGAATTGATTCCTGTCGAGTGGCCAATGTGCGGCGAAGCAAGCGTTCGGCGATCGCGATGCCGAGTTTGACGGACTCAGTTTGACCTCGTTCGAGGATTCGATCGCGATGTAACTGCAAATCAGCGGCAACGGTATTCAGCGAGGTGATCGCCGTCTGAAGTTCGTCCGATTTCTGGTGAGCAGACGACTGCGGCGAAACACCTTGGATGAGATTAAGTCGTTCAAAGCGATCGCTCACCGCTGGTTCCGCGCGTTTGGTGAGATCGGCCAAGCGAACTCGTGTTCGAGTCGGCTCGTTGACCATGTCGTGTGCTTTGAGCAGTCGAGCGGTGGCAACCGTCATGCGAAGACCCTCGACGAAGATGGGGCTTCGAGCAAGTGCGCGATGCGATTGACGGAATGCGGGCCGTTGGAGGCGTGAACTGGTGAGGCCAATTGCAGGCGGCCACTCACAGAGCGGGCAATTTCGTCAACGAGTTCCAGCGAAACTTCACTGAGCGACTTCAATCGACGGATGATGTCGATCTGCATGTCATTCGGCAGGCCGGCCAGTGTTTCTGATGCGTGCCGCGTCGGGAACCGAGTCAGCAACACGGCGATCGCTTGCGGTCCTTCATGTCGTAACGCTTCGGCAAGCCGTTGTGGATCTGCTTGCAAGAGTTGACTGAGCGCGTTGTCGTCCGAACGGTTTGCATGATTCGGCTGGCGCTGTTGGTCGAATTCCGTGTCTGAGCTGATTTCGCGAGTTGGATCGGTGAGTGGAACTTGTGTTGGCGCGGTCTCTTTGAGGGGCAGTGGATTTTTCCGTGAGCCGTCAAATTGCTTCGGCGTGACCAGACGCAGGGTCGATTGATTCGTGAAATCGACATCAACGGAGAGGACGTCAGACTCAAGAGAGCGCTTGTCGTGACATTCTTGTCGAACAACCGCTCGACGTCGCGGTCGTGCGAACGAGGCCATCACGACGACTCCCACCAGAAGCGAGACGGCGTGAGGCCACGCGGCAAACCCGGCAATCGCGGATTGTGTTTCAGGGACAGTCAGTGAACGACTAGAAACGTTCGACTGTTGCACAACGACTTCTGTCGTCGGTGCGTTGGCCGGCAGCAGGCTCGTCACAAGTTGTTGCAGACGTGCGCACTCGGCGTCTGATGAATCAGTCGCGTGACCATTCGCGATCACACTTTGAGCCGCTTGCGCCTCGAAATAACTGGCGGGAACGGCAACGGTCACTCGCCAGTGATGCGGTTGATCGGGCGATTCAATGGCCGAGTCGGCTGGCACCGGAAACGTGCGAGCTGTCCTGGCGTCGTTCGCAAATAGGACGACGTCCTGCGGTGCATCGTGTGTCCAGAATGAGGCCGAGCGAAACTCCCGTTGATCATTCCCCTCCGCCAGCTCCGTTTGAATGGGTCGCGCCACGAAGTGATTGTTCCCTTTGGCTTCAGACGGCGCGATCTGCACAACAATGCCGGGAATGCTCGACAGTGCCAATGTGATTTTGTTTTCCACCTGTTGACTGAGTCGTTCGAGTTGTCGGCGACGTTGCTGTTGCACAATCGCCGCGTCCATGTGGTCGGCGATGGCGAGCCCCGTTGACTGATCGAGCACGACGACGTCTTGCACATTCAGATCCGGCACCATATTGGCCACCGCCGTGCGGAGCGACTGCGCCAGTTCTGGAGTGACGTCATGTCCGTCGCGCGGTGTCACGTTCACCGTCGCCTTCACGTTTGCCCGTGCGGAAAACGTGGATTTCCCTTTGCTGCGAGCCCAAATCACTTCCGCATCGGCGATCGCCGGAATGGCCTTGATGATGCGACGCAATTCATTGCGTAAAGCGTTGTCTCGATGTTGCTCAACGACCTCAGAGCTTGAGAAGGGATTCGATTTTGAAAGTTGCCTTTCCCATTCGCTACTCGAAGCGACCTCGTCCGACTTGGATTTTGGAACCAGCGCTTCGTAGCGGTTCAGTTCCACCTTCGGCACGTAAATTTGCTGGCCTTCTTTGCGAAAGTTTCGCAGTCCCTGCTGACGCCAAATGGCCTGAGTCGCGGCGAGTTCTTTGCCAGCAAACTCACGACCACCGCAGACCGGTTGCCAATCGGAACCGGTCGATCGTCCAATCACAAACGAAAACCCGACCACGCTCGCGACGAGCACAGCAGTCATCGCGATCCGCTGGCCGCGAGGAAATCGCTGCCAACGTTCGGCGAGGGACGCAGCTTGTCGTCGCAGTTCATCCATGAATGCGTCGCCCTTTCGGGCTTGGTCGGGGGAGCCGTCATCCGTGACGGCAGGAAGACAGGAGTCAGGGGACAGGAGCCAGGGGACAGCAACTTCCGAAATCGAGTTCGGCTTACTGTCCCCTGTTTCCTGACTCCTGGCTTTACGCCGCTTTCAAGTTTGAACCCGGCCCGCCGCGCGGTGGGTAGCCGTATTCGCGGAGCTTGCCGGAGAGAGTGCGAAGGCCGATATCGAGTGACTGTGCCGTCTTTTCACGGTTGCCACCACAGCGTGTGAACGTCGTTTCGATGAGCTGACGCTCCATGTCGGCGAGAGTCATGCGTGGCGTTTCGCTGACCTCGACTTCGACGGATTTCGCCAACCAGGATCGCATCATGTCGGCAGTCACATCGCCTGACTCGGCAATGATCGCCGTGTTTCGCAGAACCGTATACAGCTCGCGAACGTTGCCCGGCCAGAGATGCTCTTTGAGCGCTTCCAGCGCGTTGCGAGTCAAACGCGGTCGAGATTGATCTTCTTGCATCGCCCAGCGGATAAAGAATTGTTCGGCCAAGGGACCGATGTCTTCCGGACGTTCACGCAACGCGGGAACATACAGCCGTTTCACGTTCATTCCGCGAGCCAAAATTTCCAGGCCAAGAGTTTGTCGGCTCGGAAAATCCAAGTTGAGGTGCGTCGCCGCCACGATGCGAATGAGCGAACGATGTCGGCCTTGCGAACCGTCCACGAGTTCCTGCTGACGCTCGATGAACCGGCAGAGCGTCTTGTGCAATGCGACCGGAAAAGTATCGACGTCGTCCAAAAAGAGTGTTCCACCGATCGGCATCGTCGGCGTGTCGAGCGGCAACGTGGCGACTTCGGGACCAACATCAAGGCACAACAGTTCGTTCAGAGATTCCAGGGTGAGCGAGCGGCTGTGAGTGCGGACGAACGATTGAGCCGAGCGTGCCCCATCGTCATGAATGGCATTGCCGATCAAACTGGTTCCAGTGCCGTGCTCTCCACAAATCAAGATTGGCGTATCGCAGCCCGCTGCTTCATCAACCGCCGCATACAACTGCTGCATACTGGCGCTCGACCCCAAAATATCGCTTAACGAATGCGACTGAACCGGCAGCCGAATAGCCTGTCGTTGCGAGATCATTTCGGCTTGCCGAATCGTCAGCGTCAGCAGCGTTCGCAAGGCGTCCGACGTCAGCCCAATCGGATTAAGAACAGTGACCCGTGCGGCAAGTTCTTCCGTTCGCAGAACGCTCGGCAAAGCGGCCAGACTGCCATGCGTAGAGAGAATCAACAGTTGTGTTCCACTTGAGCTCGCCGCCACAGCACTCGCCAGATCGCGAATGATTCGAGCACCGGAATCGAATCCGTGATCAGCCAATAACGTTGACTCGTCAATCACGACTAAGGACGTTGGCTCTCGGAGCAATAGCGGAACCGCTCGATCGGCAGCGGCAGCGATGTCGAGCACCGCAAATTCCGCAGCCACTCGTGCGAGCTGTTCGCGAGCGACAGGGTCGGCAATACACATGACAATGCGAGCGGCCCCGTGAACGCGGCCGGCCACAGCTCCTGTCGAGACATCGTCGGACGGAAAATGGCTTGTTTGCATGGCGTGGTCCGTGAAGAACAGACGAGGTGGGATTCGACGGCACATGAAACATGGGCCGCGAGACGAGAAGGGCAGGGGAGAGTCGAGGGGGATTGCACATCGACGAAGAACTCGTGATGGCGCTGGGATCGGTGCGGGAAAGGATTTGCCCGGATCGGGCGAGGAAGGGAGAAACCGGTGTTCGTCGGCGACTGCCAACCGAACGGGCGATTGATAGTTCTAAATTCGGAAACGTGTCAATTCGTATTCTGAACTTCGAGTCGATAGCGCGGCCAAGCCGCAAAACTAACCCGAAGAGGCCGTGAAAAATTGACGTAGAACGGGCACTCCTGCCCGTCAATTCGCGGGTAAGACGGGCAAGAGTGCCCGTCCTACTTTGAAAAGTTCACAGCCTCGAAGCGTGAGCGAGGGCGGGCGTTCCAAGAGACTTTGAAATTCATCGCTTTGTGACGCGTCCGCC
>JANNDA010000229.1:0-3786 GCA_031387195.1 Planctomyces sp.
TTTGTCCGCCCTCGCTCACGCTTCGGGTGACTTCGGTCAGAATCGTCGGATTATTCCGGCGGGAACAATTCTGGCGAGAACACGGTTCGCAGACATCATGCCGAATACGGCATAAGGATCTCATTCTCGTCGATCCCGGCAATCGCTGCGAAACCGCCAGCCGCGATCGCTTCGCCGAGCTTCGTGACGGTTTTGAAGTACGTACTTGAGGGCCGCTCGCCGGTGTATTTGCGGCGGAGATCTTGGCACATCACGTCCGCAGCCGTGTGAATCAATTCATCATTCCGACGCGAGGCCCACAAGGCCGTGACCAGCATCACGACGAGATCTTGAATCCGCAGCGACAGCTCGGCCATCGAACATTGCCGATCGGCGAGCGAGAGCTTGAACTTCTGCATCAGCCCATCGACGTGCATCCGCGATCGTTGCAACTCGTTCGCGGCCCACTGAGCGTGTTCACGCAGTTTGGTCGGGCCGGTAGAAGGAATCGCCGCTTTGCTCGCACCGCCGACTATTTGGCCGACACGCCACTTGGCATATGGCATCAACGCGCCACGAATGGCCCACAAGGTTCCCGGAGTCATCGCATTCGGATTCTTAACTCCGGCCGCCGCGAGCGCCTTGCCGATCGGTTCATAGTATTTCGTGCCGTGCTCTTTGATGAGTGATTTAAGAAACGCCATGCCGAGCATTTCCCCTTCCCCTTCGTAGATGCACGGCGCGAGGAATTCATGGACGTTGTCGCCGAAAAGGTGACCGTGCAAGAAGGCTCGTCCGCCGTGAGTTTTCATGAACAACTCGATCGCCGCTTCCTTTTGCGATTCGCTGCCGAAGATTTTCGCGATGATACACTCCATCTCGCCGCGATAGCCTTCGTCCAATTGCCAACTGCACCAATCGACGAGCGCGTCGCAGGCGACAATCATCGCGGCCATACGTCCGCAACGTCGGCGAACCAGTTCGCGTGTCTCGATCAACGCGCCGTATGTTTTGCGGAATCGCGCCCACGGCAGGATGTTGGCCAGCATCGCGCGCATGGTTCCCGCAGCATTCGCACACAGAGCGACACGACCGCGATTCAAACCGTGATAGGCGACCGTCAACCCGTCGCCGCGACCGGCATCCAGCAAGTTCTCTTTCGGAACCTTGAAGTTCTTGAAGACGAGGCCGTTGTTGTACGAGTGCTTGAGCGCGTACAGCCCGTATCGTTTCGTTTGAAATTCGTCGTTCTCTTGATCCGGCAAATCGGCGATCAGCACAGCCGGCTTCTTGTTGATCAGACAGACCAAGCCAATCGTGCGTCCGGCGATCGCGTTCGTGATGAATAACTTCTCGCCGTTGACGACGTAGCTGTCTCCTTCGAGCTTCGCCTCTGTCTTCAACGCGGTGAGATCAGAGCCGGCGCACGGTTCCGTGAGTGCGAACGCCGACAACCGCTGACCGCTTGCCAGCAGCGGCAGATACTTGGCCTTCTGGCTCGCCGAGCCAAACGTACGAATCGGGTCCACCGCGCCGATGCAGCCATGTACGGAAGCGAGCCCTGCCACAGTCGGATCGACCGTCGCCATTTGTCGCAGAAAGCGTGAGAACGAAACGAACGGCGCGTTGCTGCCGCCAAATTCTTGATCAACCAGCAGACCCCAGTAGCCAGCATCGCCGAGTTCACGCAGCACTTGATCGGTGATCTTGCGCTGTCCATCGAGCAACGTCTTTGCGCGGACGTGCCGACGCACCACGTTCAAAGACGCCTTCATGACCTTGTCACATTCGGGCGGAACCGTCGGTTCCGGCGACATAAATAATTCGATGGGAAACTTATCGTCCCACACCGCTCGATGAATCGGACTTCCACCCGTCTGATATTTCTTGGCAAACAGCGATTCGACCTGCTCGTCAGCCCGGTCGAGTGCCCCTGTCTTCTTGGCCTCTTCGTCGCTCTTGCCGCCGAGCCTCAGGGCCGTTTCCACAAACGTGGCTTTTTCAGGTTCATTGAGTTGCGTCGACATGCTGGACTCCTTCCAAGCGGGCTCAAAAGACGATCACCAACGTTTGCGGCAACGCGCGCGGGGAGATTATCACTCGGCCACGAATGTGCCTAGAAGCGTTTCTGGGGCGCGATCCGTAGCCGTCACGCTCCGCGTGACGAGCCGAACGCTTCCCAACGCATTGTTTGTTCCTGAGTTCAGCGGTTCTTGAAGCGACCGGCTCGTCACGCGGAGCGTGACGGCTACGTAGACACAAACATGAAAGGGCCGAGAATCTCGGCGTGCCGATTCGGAGGCACGCACAAGACTCCCGACCCTTTGTGGAATCGTTTGGTCAGTGACACAGAGATCAGACCAAACTGAGCTGGTGCTCGAATTCGATGTCGTACCGCTTCATCTTTTTGTAGAGCGTCGTGCGGTTGATCCCGAGCATGTCGGCGGTTCCTTGGCGGTTCCAGCCGTTTGCTTCGAGTGCTTCGAGGATCAGTTGCTTTTCCGGGGCGACCATCGCGGTCTTCAACGAGTTACCCAAGCGGCCCGCAGGAGCTGAGAACAGCGGTTCGTTCTGTCGCAATCCTTCGGGGAGATCGCTGGCCGAAATGATGGTCCCTTTGCTGAGCACGACGGCTCGTTCGATGACGTTGACCAGTTCGCGAACATTGCCCGGCCAGCGATATCGCTGCAGCAGTTGCAACGCCGAATCATCGAAACCGCGAATCTGTTGCTTGCCGTTCATCTCGCAGAATTGCGTCAGGTAATGCTCGGCGAGCAACGGGATGTCGGTAATGCGATCGCGGAGCGGCGGTTGCGTTAGCGTGATCACGTTGATGCGGTAGAAGAGGTCTTGTCGGAATTCGCCGCGTGCGGCCTTTTCGGCAAGGTCTTCGTTCGTCGCCAGAATGACGCGGACATCGACCTTGTGAGTCTTGTTTCCACCGACTGGCTCGAACTCGCGATCTTGCAGGACTCGCAGCAGCTTCACTTGTAGTGACGGTGATGCGGTGGCGATCTCGTCGAGGAAGATCGTTCCGCCATCGGCTTGCAGGAACTTGCCGATCTTGTCGTGATTCGCTCCAGTGAAAGATCCGGCCACGTGACCGAAGAGTTCGCTTTCGAGCAACGTATCGGGAAGCGCACCGCAGGCGACTTCCACAAACGGCTTGCCCGCACGGTTGCTGAGTTGATGAATCGAGCGTGCGGTCATGGTCTTACCGGTGCCGCTCTCACCAAGAATCAGCACGTTCGTCCGCGTGTCTGCCACGCTCTCCATCAGGTCGTACATCTTCTGCATTTTGTAGTCACGGCCGATCAGCGACCCCACGCCGAACTTTTGATCGAGTTGTTTCTTCAGTGTTTTGTTTTCCTCAACCAGCTTGCGTTGGCCGAGCGCCTTCTGCACGGCGAAGTGGAGTTCGTCGTCGATCACGGGCTTGGTGAGGTAGTCGAAGGCTCCCATGCGGATTGCTTCGACGGCACTTTCAATCGTGCCGTAGCCGGTGATCAAGATGACCGACGTGTCTGGGCAATGTTCCGTCGCCCATTCGAGCAACTGAAAACCATCGCGGTCTCCGAGATTCACATCGCAGAGGACGACCTCGAAAGGGAACTCGCCCATCCGTTCCATCGCGTCTTTGCAAGACGTCGCGGTCTCCGTCCGATGTCCGAGACTGCGGAGGTAGTCTGCCATCGCTTCGAGGATGTACTTGTCATCATCGACGACCAATAAGGAACCTTGATTTGATTTCATAAGTACGGATTTTCTACGTGGTCTCACCGCAGGACGGGAGACGGTCTGTGAGGA
>JANNDA010000336.1:0-2757 GCA_031387195.1 Planctomyces sp.
TCTGGCGTGGGCGGAGCGTTCTGCTTGTTTGCGACAAGAAAGCGGCCATCACTCAAGTCGAGGAACGTCTTTCGGACGTTGGTTTGAAAGCGGCACTGCTGAACCTCCACGACGAAGACCTCGACAAGAAGCAGTTCTTACGGCAAGCGACCGAAAGGTTTTCTGCCGCAGGAGGCCAGGTGCAGTATCCATTTTCGCAACTGAGCCAGACGCGGGAAATCCTCAACGAGCGCGTTCGGTTTGGGCGCAAGGTTTGTCACGCAGCGATGCAAGTATGCAACGCCGAAGCCTTGGGCGGGCTGATTCAATTGAAGAAAGAGCTGGCTGGAAGTGTGCCGCCGCTGGACATCGCCAACTGGCAGGCGATTTCGAGCGAACGGCTGACCCCGCTTCTTCAAGCCATCGGCGGATGGCCGGGTTTTGCGGCCATCGTTACCGACTCCACAAGCCTGTGGAACCGGCTGCACACCGAGTCGTTCACTAACAATCCGAACGTCGAGAACGACTTGACCAATCTCAGCCAGAAGATTCTCGCGCAGCTTGAAGCACTGAACGAACTCCGCGAGATGACGGCATCGGTTGGTGCGGATTCAACGCTTGTCTCCGATGCCGATGCCGCCGCCATGCTCACGCTGGCAGAAGTCGTGTTGCGCCGCCCGGCTTGCCACCATGAAGTCGTCGGGAACAAGGAAGTTGCATTGCCTGAGTTGAGCGATTTGCAGCGCGTTTGGTCGAAACGTGACGAACTGGTAAAGGCGCGCCATCCCGTCCCCCTCGACACACTCTACCCGGCTGAGTCGGAACAGGAGGCGAAAGCCCTCCTCGCATCCGAGCAATGCGCGTCATGGCAGGAGATGTCGCAGCACGCTCAGGCGCATGACTCGCAGCGCGATGAGTTGGAAGCAATACAGCCAATCTATCGGCGGCTGTGTGACCAACTGGGTCTGATCTATTCGCCATTCCTCAAGTTCCGCCGGGCGCAATTGGAAGCCGTATTGCGGCTTGGTGAATTGAGATGCTCGATTCCTCGGGGATGGTGGTCTCAAAAATCAACTCCGGTTCTTTCGGTCACCGGCTGGATCGGACAATTCCGCGCCTGCGGTCAACAAGCGGTCACATCTCCATCACCTCTTCACTTTATCGCACTTGAACGCATCGCTGCGACGCATTGGGAACATGTGGAGGCCAAGGCCGAACATGGCTTCAACTTGGTGAGCTACTGCCTGAAGTTCGTAAACGATCGCAAATGCAAGTTTGCCCTCTCCCAAATTTATCCAGGGATTCCCGCGCGCGGCTTCAAGGGCTGGCCGGAACTGACTCTCCACGCCATTTCCACTCATCGCATCGTCGCTTCCCTCCGCGAGGTTTCCGAGACCCACGTTGTCCTCAAGCAACTCACGGCAAACTATCTGGCGGCGGGCCACCAACAACCCGACAAGTTCAAGGACATGCTGGCGCACGAGGACGTGAAGCGCCTCGAAGCCGCTGCGGCATTGGTTGAACAGTTGCGTGACCGGAACGATTTGTTCGACGTGGTTGGCGTCCACTGGCAAACACTGTGGGAAGCGCCCAATCCCCGACTCGTTGGAGAAGTGCAGGGGTTGCTAAAGAACTTTGACCGGCTGGTATTTCCCGACTGCCAGTCCGACGACGTGGAAGTTGCCATTCAGATTCACAAACACGCGAGCGACTGGCTACAAAAATTCCTTCAAGCGTGGGAGCAGCAGCAGGGCGACAGAGCGCAACTCGTCCTGTCTGGAATCGAAGCGCAGCGGGAGTTTGCCCGGTGCAATGAACGACTCAAAAGGCTGGCGCACTATCAAGGCATCAACACACCGGGCCATGCGTTTCCAGATTGGGAGTTCATGCAGGCGAGCATCGCTTGGCGCGACCTGTTTGAACAGTTGTGCGGCGTTCAGCGCCTGGACATAGATCGGAAGCTTTGGGGCGACATCGCAAGTCGCCTGAAAGCACATCAAACGTCGTTGGCCGAAGCGTATGCTCGCATGAACCATTACTTCGAGACCGCCACGAGCGGCCTGACCGACTACGATTCGCTCGTCTCCCTGGTCGGCGAGATTCAGACCGAGCTTCCGCGTTATCAGCTTTGGCTGGAGAAAAAGAAATGGCAGGAAAAGATTCGGGGCGCATACCCCGAACTGGTCGCGCTTTGGAGAAAGCTCATTGAGGGGACGGTTAAGCCGGAAAATGCCAAACGGCTGTTCTGCTTCAATCTGCTTCGACTCTGCAATCCGATTGCGAAACCAGACGGCGCTGAACTGAGGCAAACCCTTGAGACCTTTATCGAGCAGGATGAGCGGTTGACGGAATGGACAGTGAACGACCTCAAACGCAAGCTGGCTGCGCGAATGCAGACGGCACAGAACGAGCACAGCTCTGCGTATGGTGAGTTACGAAGACTTCTTACGCTCCAACGGTTGCCATCCGTCCGCGCGATGGTGAACAACAACCACAAGTTCGACTTCCGCGACTTGCTAGTGAAGTTCAAGCCATGCTGGATGATGAGTCCCACATCACTGGCCAACTTGGTTGACCTTTCCATTTTTGACGGCGGGCGAACGCCGTTCGACTTGGTCATCTTCGATGAAGCATCGCAGATTCGCGTGCTCGATGGCCTGCTTTCCATGTCCTTCGGGACGCAGGTCATCATCGTTGGTGACAAGAAGCAGCTTCCACCGACAGATTTTTTCGCCAGCTTCGCCAATCCTGACGGCGACGAAGATTCTACTGATTCCG
>JANNDA010000347.1:0-5120 GCA_031387195.1 Planctomyces sp.
CAGCAGCAATCGAAGACGGTATTGGTCTTTGATACTCAAGGACGTTCGGCCGGTAAGTTTCCAACTGGCGACGTGTTGCCCAGTTCGGTGGCACTACGATCGCCTGATGCCGACGAGTTGTTTTTCACCGGAGGGCTGAAAGATCGGGCTCGTCAGGGCAAGGTGATCCGCTTGAATCTCGGAAAGTAGACTGTCCCCTCTCAGACTGATTCAATCACTACAACCGCGATAATCGCTGCGACACGAACGACCCAACAATGTCATAGGCAGCAACGTTAAATTGGGGAACAGTCAGAAGTGGCTGCGCCTTTGCGGGTTGAATGGAGGGGTATACTTCGCCGCCGCACGACGTGTGTCCGCAGGCGTTGTATCCAGTCAGAAACGCAGTTTCTCGCGGCCACTTTCGCCGAGTCTGGCATCACTGCACACGTTGGAATCGCGGCTCGATTTGCGGATCAGGGTTCAAGGCAAGCCACAGGCGGAGAGTCGCGGTGTATCGACGCGAGATGCTCGACAATGGGATTCGCATCGTCACGGAAAAACTGCCGTGTTCGCGGACAGTGTCGTTGGGCATCGTGGTCGATGCTGGTCCGCAGGATGACCCGTTGGTGTTGAATGGCTTGGCCCATTTGTCTGAGCACGCCCTGTTTCAAGGGACTAGCGGACGCAGTGCGTTCGAGATTGCTCGACTGATGGATGTCGCGGGCGGACAAATGGGTGCCTTTACCGCGCGAGATTACACGTGCTTCTACGCGAACGTGCTGGATGAGTATCTGACCTACGCGACCGACCTCTTCGGCGACATGCTGCTGAACTCGGACTTCCCCGAAGAAAACATCGAGCGTGAGAAGCAAGCGATTTTGCGCGAGATCGGGCTGAGCGGAGATTGCCCGACTGACCGTGTGCAGAACCAACTCAAGCAGTTGATGTGGCCCAGTCACGCGTTGGGACATGCCGTGCATGGCGACTCGGAAGACGTGCAGCGGATGGCGAGCCGTGACGTGCAGTCCTTCGTCCGTCGGCACTACACACCCGATCGGATCATCATCGCCGCCGCCGGCAACGTCGAACACGATGCGGTTGTGGAACAAGTCCGCGATGCTTTTTGGCGGATGTCGGGAACGGGCACGACGCGACTCGCGACTCGCTGTCGCTTTGAATCGGGGATCGCCGTCGAAGAATTGCCGGTCTCGCAGGCCTATTTCGCGATTGGCCTCGAAGCCCCGGCCTACTGCGCGGTGGATCGTTATCGGCTGTTTCTGTTGAATTCGGTGCTTGGCGGCGGCATGAGTTCTCGTCTGTTCCGCAAGCTACGAGAAGAGCGCGGGCTGGTTTACGGGATCTCGTCGGAGTTGCACGCGTATCGCGACGCGGGTGCGTGGGTGATCGAAGGGAGCACTGCACCGGAGCATCTCACGGCCGTGCTCGCATTGACCATCATGGAACTGCAGCAGCTCGCGACATTTGATTCGCCCATCGACGAGGAAGAGCTGTGGACGGCAAAGATGCAGGTTCGCGGACAGCATTTGCTTTCGGCCGAGCACACACACACACGTATGAGCCGACTGGCGACGCAAGAGTTGTATTTTGGACGGCAAGTTTCCGAGTCCGAGATTCTCGCAGGGATTGAGCAAGTCACGGGCGAAGACTTGCAAGAGACTTGTCGGAAACGGTTGATACCGGCGGTCGGTAAATTGGCCTTATCGGTTGTCGGGCCGGAGGCCTCGGAGTGGTATTCGCAGGAGACTTTGGAGGACTTGTTGAGTGGATTCTCATTAATGGCCGTGTGAGTGAGATCACTCAACAGTGCCCAAAAAACAGTGCCCAAGAAACTAATGACCGAAGGACAGTGACCGACGGAGCGTGAAAGGGGATGTCATGGCTGTGCCAGACAACGTCAAGAAAATGTGGATTGAAATTCAGAAGAAGTATGACTTCCCAGTCAACGCGATCGGCGTGCGCATCAATCAGAAGGATGCGACCACGTTGAAAGTATGGCATGAGGAAGGGATTGACCAATTTCAAAAGAAATGACCGTCGCCCGTTGCCTGTTGAATTCCAGCAATCGGAGGGAGGGCTTTCGATGATGCGCGAATTCACGACCAGCACTGCGCGGGGAAAGCGTTGATGATGATGAAGTACGACAGCAACTCGTCGGCCGGAGAACTTGCACTCCAGCAAGGGATCACTGCCGCTCAAGCGGGGTTCAATTCACTCGCTGTCGCTCAACTGGAGCGTGCGGCGGACTTGTCGCCGGACAACGCCAAAGTGTGGCTCTGGCTCGCGTGGCTGGCCAATTCGCCAGACTCCACTCGGCGATGTTTGAATCGAGTGATCGAGCTAAGTCCGGGGCATTCGGCGGCAACAGCAGGATTGATTTGGGTCAGTTCGCTGACCGGGGACTGGGGACAGGAGTCAGGGGGCAGAAGGCAGGAAACAGCCGATGAATCAACTGCGCTTGAACTCGTCACCGACGAGCTTGAAGAAGCGTCCGTTGGCTCGTTTGTTGAAGTTGCTGTTGATTCAGTCGTAACCGCTCCGCTGGAAGTTGATCGTTCCGTTGAGCTGACCATCGAACGAACGCCGCAACCGATTCAGCGACCTGTTGAAGTTGCTTCCCCGATTGCTGCGGAACCGCCGCTGAGTTTGCCAGCCACTGTGCTTGATTCAGACGGCTGGGAGATCTCCGCGCCGCCACCAACGGTAGCGGCGATGTCCGACGATGCGCTGGCATCCGTCGCATTATCCGCTCTTCGGACAGAGCCAGCCGAGTCACCTGATTCCATGGAATCACGCCAGCAGCGGTGGACTGATCTGGTGAATCGAGCTGCGGAGAGGCCACTACCAACTCGTCAAGTCACATCTCAGGACGTTGAAGCGTCATTGGGCTCCGTGACGGAATTTTCCATGCCGGCCGCTCCCGTCGTCATTCCCGTTGAGCCGGTCGAGATGCCTGAACCAGTGGCTGTCGTGCAATCGCGATTTACAGAGGTGCCTGCCGCCGCACGCAGCGAAACTCCGATGTCTGTTCGCGAAGATGTTGACCTGAAGGCCAGAGCCGCCTCACTCGTTCGACACCAAGAGGACGAGCCAGAAACTTCGGCCGACATCGAAAACCTGACTCAAACATTTAATCCTTCAACCGACGTTTCTGCCGCAGATGACCGACCGCTGGTGATGGTGGTGGATGACAGCCCAACGGTGCGCAAACTGGTCTCACTGACGTTGGAACGTCGCGGCTACCGAGTGATCTCGGCGTTCGATGGTGTTGCCGCAATCAAAGAATTGGGAACCTGCCGGCCGGACTTGATCCTGTTGGATATCAACATGCCCAGACTCGACGGCTACCGGCTGTGCAAACTCATCAAGAAGCATGAAGCGACGCAGAGCATCCCGGTCGTGATGTTGTCTGGAAAAGATGGCATGTTCGACAAGCTCCGTGGCCGTTTGGTCGGCTGTTCGGACTACATCACTAAGCCTTTTGAAGCCGATGCGCTGACTCACAAAGTGGCCAAGTACTTGGCCGCAGCGACGGCGAATTCCTTGTAGTTGTGGACCGAATTGAATCTCCTCACGCGACACCCCGTCGTGCAGTTTGCTAGACGTCGTCATGAATCCTGTCGAGCCCCTCCTGCCAACAACTGCCGCCGAGCGATCGTCGAACGACGAAGCGATCGAGACATTGCTGGTGAACTTATTCGGAGGTCTGGAGCAGCAGATGATTGCCTTGGGGCCGACCGAAAGTATTAAACGCATGGTGCGGATGATCGAGACCGCGTTGAGCATGTTGGTCACGATCATCGACACGGGCATCGAAAGTTACGGCGTCGGTTTCTTCTCCAGCGAACTCCCTTCCGTCTGGCGATTGCGAGAACGGAGCAAGGTCGTCCTCGACGTCTTGGACCGCGAGTCTTGGAGCAGTGTCTTTGGGTTCGACTCAAAAGCCAACCGCGCGACGCTGACAATGCATCGCAACTTGGGCAAGAACTTCGCACAAATGTTTCGCGACCTGTTCGCTCGGTTTGGCGAAGAGTTTCAGTCGCCGCGGCTGCGTGACGAATGGCGCGAAAGCGGCCAAATCTTAGTGGAAGACTTCGTGCAAAGATGGTGAATGAGTGGCGCGATGCGTCGGAAGCGGAAGGGGGGAGGAGATTGGTCATTGGTTATCGGTCGTTGGTCATTGGTCATTGGTCTCCAAAATGACCAACGACCAACGACCAATAACCAACGACCAATCCTCTTTTCTCCCTCAGTTGAATCGTGTCAGGAGTGTCAGATGAATCCGCAAACGGTTCTTGTTGTCGATGACAGCCCGACGGCTCAGCGGATCATCCGCCTGGCTGTTGAAGCTGGCGGATATCGAGTGCTGTCCGCAGCGGATGGCGCTGAAGCTATTGAAGTAGCGATGCGCGAGATTCCCGACCTGATCGTTCTGGACATCATCCTGCCCAAGAAAAATGGATTTCAAGTTTGTCGGCATCTCAAGGCTTTTCCAGAAACTTGTGGCATCAAAGTGGTCTTACTCAGCAGCAAGAACCACGAAATGGACATCCTCTGGGGCAAACGGCAAGGGGCTGACGGATATCTCACAAAGCCGTTTGATGCCGAACAACTCGTGGCCTGCATCGATGCGGCACTTCGCGGTGAGTCGATAGGAGCCGATCGTGAATGACACTGACCTTGAAGCCGTTACCGCCGCTCCGATCACGACTGAGGCGGTATCCGATACGATCGTCTTATCAACCGACGCGCCGTCGTGTGAGCCCACTGCGAATCGGATGAAACATGTTTTGTTTGTGTTGGCTGAGGCTCAGTACGCCGTGCCGCTGGCCAATGTGCTGGAGATTCAACGGCTGCCACGGATCACGGCGATCCCACATGTCCCGGCGTGGTTGCGTGGCGTGGCGAACATGCGTGGTGACGTCATCTCGGTCGTTGACCTACGGTCGTTGTTGGGAATCGCTTCCGCCGAACGGTCGGGGGACGAGCGGATGGTCGTGGTGAAATCGACGTCGGAAGAGATCGCGGTCGGTTGGATCGTTGATCGAGTCGTGGGGATTCGCTGGATTGCGGAGGGTGAATCAAAACCGTGCTCCGCATTGATGACCGGCCCGGTGGCC
>JANNDA010000364.1:0-2388 GCA_031387195.1 Planctomyces sp.
CCAAGTCGGCGTTGTTCCGCTTCTGAGCATCCACGAGCGTCTGCACCGTGACGTTCAGGTCGGGGCTGTAGATCGCGGCGAGTTCGTCTTCCGCCGCCACGAGCTTGCCGGTCTCCGACGAAATCAGACTGTCGATGCGACCCTTCACGCGCGCGGAAACGGTCTTGAAGCCACGTTCGTTGAAGTCCACATATCCGACCGCCGTGATCTGCTTAGTGAGCGGCACATAAGCGACCGGCCAAGTTTGAACGCCCGCGAGCACGACTCGATACGGCGACAACTGCACGCGGCTGACCACGCCGGCCGGCAGGGCCTCGTCGCTCGCTTCACCTTTCTTCCGCTTCGACAGCGGCATGAAGCAGACCGGGCATTTGTCTTTGCCGTTGTCGCGCACGACAGACGGGTGCATCGGACAGAACCATTCGAAGTCTCCGGTGACATGCGCTGCATCACCAGCCGGCCGAGTCAACTTCTCATAATGAGCAACCAGCGTGTCCCATTGCGTGATCCCCGCGCCGATCGCCACCAACACCGCGACGAAGCGCAGCCGAGCCAGCTTCACGAGGATGATAAAATCAAACCACCACCACGCCTTTCGCCAGCCTTTGAGATGCGGCGGAGCACGCAAGCCCCCTTCGTCAATCGGCGGTGCTTCGTGTTTGGTTTCTGACATGATTCGCTCCGTTCGCGGCAATGCCGCAATCACTCTGATCAGCCGAAACGCGCTAGCGTCCGGTTCTCTGCGATTCTTGAAACCGGACGCTAGCGCGTTCCGGCTCATCAACACATTTCCACACAACTACACGGCGAGCAGCCGAAGCACGAGCCAGCTTACTAACTGGCGCTAACCCACCAGCCCGGTCCGGCTGCTCGCCACACGGTTGAAATAGAGATGTGCGTGTCCGAGAACCGTTCCCGGACACGCACTCTCGGATCGTCGCCTCACGCGCGGTGCGTCCACGCGCGAAGCGACATCACCGATTAGTTGCCAAACTTGCCCAGGAACTTGCGGTTCGCGCCGAACGAGTCGGACGAGCTGCGCGAACCGTAGCTCCGCATCGAAGTGTTGTAGGCCGGAGCCTGATACGCGCTCTGATAGCGCTGTCGTCCTTCCGTCGCTGCCTTCGGTTCGACCGGCGGAGCCGGAGCGTCCGTGGCCGGAGCGGGAGCCGGCATCGCCGACGCCGGAGCCGCACACGACGGAGCACAGCAACGTGACTGCACCGCGCAGCCGCCACTGCGACCGCTACCACACGCCTGAGCGTCACAAACGCCGAAGCAAGTTCCACAAGCCAATGCGGCCGAGAGACCGAACAATTTGAGAGTCGTAAACATGGCAAAGCCCTTTCGGAAATAGGACGCACGTCACCGCGCACGCGGCAAATCGGCGTCATCACCAGACAAGAACGGCGGCGAGAGAACTTGGGGAACGCTCCCAACTCACCAGCACCGTTCATCACACACACGTCAAGCGCCACGCACACACGCGGCACGACAGACAGCCAACCGACTCACGCTATTGAACACACCGGGCGTTCAAATCAGAGCCGATCCCAAGAGGCGGCGCGGAACACGCCGCACACAAAAGCGAATTAGATCACCAAATGCTCAAAGACAATGACTCTGTCGAGCGGTGGTATTTCACAACAGACACGCGACCAATCATTCTGCTGAGCGGTCAGCGAAATCGTGGGGGCTTGCCAATCATTCACGATCATCGGCAGCCACAGCGTTGCAACATTGAACTCCGAAACGTCGATCTGTTTGGTTAGCGTGGGGGCATCGGCGTGTTTCAGCGAACAGCAGCTTCCCGTCTTCGGGTTTCTGAACTGCGGGCACGTCGGACAGTCGGATGACGATCCCATTTGTCGTGCTGCCTGCGATTCCTTTTGCGCCGCCAAATGTTGTCGGCAGCAGGGCTTCAACGAGGAATTTTCGGGGCGGGGTTCGCCCGGCTTGCGGAAGCAGCACTCACAGAAGAGTTGACCTTTCGCCGCCGCGCACTTGCATTCCATCTGTGGCAGTCCTGCGCCGAGGATGAATGGAATCATCCCGACAACGAGCACTTTCCAGAGGATTTGGCGGACAGCGTTCATCACATTACCGTGGCGAAAAGTAAAACGGATCACGTCGTTCGATGCCCAACTCGCAGACAGGTTTCACGCGATTCGTGATTTTTGTCAAGATGACCCTCGAACCTCGTTGGCTATCGGCCGCAAGTTCGTGAGGCCGTGAATCAACGATTCCGACAAGTCCCAATCTGCTCAAGGCAAGCCGCGTACCGTTGAATCGTCCACCCATACGCCAGAGTTTCGCAGGTCGTTGGCTGCTGGCGAGTCGAGCACGAATGCTTCCTCCGCAGGCAGACGGTGCGAATGAACTCATACC
>JANNDA010000382.1:0-3520 GCA_031387195.1 Planctomyces sp.
CCAATCTACACCAACACTGCGAACTAAGCGGACGCCGATCAGTACTCGCCTTCCGGTGATCATTGAATGAACAAGGCATTCGTCCGCGAATCTGATTCCGACGTGCGGCACTGTCCGTTTTGCGGCTCGCTGGGGCAGGCGGTCGGGCGAGTTACGCTCTGAAGCCGGAGTTTCGGGGGCTTCGCAAATCTGTTCGCCAAAGTCACCCGACGCGTTAGCGAGGGCAGACGCTTCAGGAGACTCTGAATTCATCGCTGTTTGGAGCGCCCGCCCTCGCTCACGCGTCGGGTTACTTGTGGGGCGTTGCCTCACGCGGCTTCGCGTTGAAGCTGGGATTTGTCGATGAGGCGGACGAGGGCTTGGCAGACGCGCTCGGTGGTGAGTTCGTCCATGCAGCAAAGGTTTCCGCTTCCCGAATGCGGGCACTGCTTCTTGTAGCTGGCCGCACAGGGAACTTCGGTGGCCACCAATTCGTGTTGAGGGCCGGGCGGGCCGGAGATCACCGAACTGGTGCAAGTGAAAACGCCCAACACGGAGGTGCCGAGTCCGGCGGCGAGGTGCATTGGTCCTGAGTCGTTGGTCAGGACGACATCAACGGCTGAAAGCACGGCCGACAATTGCTTGAGCGTTGTCTGGCCGGTGAGATTGAGCACGGGCTTCCACGGTACGAAACCTTGCAGCAGTTTTTCGAGTTCCAAAGCGACAGGCATTTCAGCTTTGCTACCCAGGATGACGACTGAGAAGCCGTACTGACGCATCGCCTTGTTGGCCACGACGGCAAATTTCTCGACGGGCCAACGCTTGGTAATCCAGCGAGCCCCCGGATGAATCGCCAGCACAGGGCCGGTCAATCCGCCGAGCTGACTTGCCGCCCAAGCGTGATCCGAATTGTTGATTGGAACGATCGTCTGCGGTATGCGTCCGGCAAAGCCGAGTTCTTCAGCCACGCGCCAGTATCGCTGGAACGCTGCGACCGACCGATCGGTGTTCGGGACCGTGACGTGACACGCCAGTCCCGCTCCTTCCCGCGAGGTCTCCAAACCAATTCGTAGTGGAGCACGCGTGGCGGCAGCCATGACACCGGAGCGCATCAGCCCTTGAAGGTCAAATACGAGATCAAACTCTCGCTGTCGTAGCTCGTGAAGTAGATGCAAGTAGTCTCGCGCCGAACCGCGTCGGCGGAAGATGAGCAATTCATCAATGCAGGGATGCCCTTCAATCAACTCTGCCAGTTCGTGGTTGATCACCCAAGTGATTCGAGCCGCTGGGAAACGCTCGCGCAGCAGAGGGAGGAGTGGCAAAGACTGGACCACGTCACCCAAGGCACTGGGCTTGATCACACAAATACGTCGAACCTCAAGCTCACTAAGCCGGGGACCCACATTTGTTTGCAACATGAAACTGGCCTTCCTGGCCTAATTGCTTCGGCAGCATGCATTCCAACACATGCGACGATCCGAGATTGGCGCGGGATGCTAATAGTCGGTGTGAATTGGGCCAAGACGAGTCTTGTATTGACGAGCCAATCGAGAGGGCAATTCATCGAGCAAAACGGATCGCCGACGTCTGAGAAATTGTTCCGTGTTCCGTCTTCCGGGTTTAACAGCTAATTCATACTGTGTTCACGTTGTGCGTTTTGCTTTGGCGATGGAAAAGTTGCCTTGAGGTGTCGATATTTTGTGACCACAACAAGCCCCAGTTGAGGAGTGCTGATGAGCGTTCGTCATCTTTGCGACTTGCACCGCCAGACGGTGAAACGGCTCGGACCTCAGGCCGCACTCCGATTCAAGCAGCAGGGGAGCTATCGCGACCTGTCTTGGAATGACTACCGCCAGCAAGCGGATCAAGCGGCGGCGGGATTGATTTCGCTCGGCGTGCTGCCCGGTGACCGCGTGGCGATTTTGAGCGAAAATCGAGCGGAGTGGTTTATTGCCGATCACGCGGTGTTGAGCACCGGAGCGGCTGACGTTCCGTTGCATGCGCCGCTCGCGACCGCACAGGTCGAATACCAAGTGGGCCACAGCGAGAGTCGTGGCATTTTCGTCAATGGGCAAATTCAGGCAGACAAAGTCTTCTCGTCATTGTGTACTTTGCCACGGCTGGAATTCTTGGTTTGCTTTGAGCCAGTCATGGTGCCTGAAGGCTGTTCGCTCAAGGTACTCAGTTGGGATGAACTCAAAGAGCGAGGCTGTCGTGCGGGGATCGCTGCCGCAGCGGAGATTGCTCGACGTGAGGCTGCAATCCAGCCCAACGATTTAGCGACGATCATCTACACCAGCGGCACGACCGGGCATCCCAAAGGCGTAATGCTGTCGCATCACAATTTGGTTTCCAACGCGGTATCGACGGGAAAGATATCCCTCGTTGATTCCGACGATCTCTTGCTGAGCTGGCTGCCGTACAGCCACATTTATGCTCGAACTGTCGATCATTACCTCACCACTTGGGCTGGCATCACGGTGGCTCTGGCCGAGTCATTGGACACCCTGGTTGATGATTTGGCGGAAATTCAGCCGACATGGCTGACAGCAGTGCCCAGGTTTTATGAGAAGGTCTGGAACAACATCAAAGCGCTACCCGACGCCGAGCGAATGAAGAAGCTGCAAGACTTGTTCGGACCTCGGATCAAGCAATTGACGTCCGGCGGTGCGCCGCTGCCACGGCACGTTTGCGAGGCATTCTTTGCGGCCGGGTTGCCGCTGCTGGAAGGCTACGGGCTGACGGAAAGTTCGCCGGTGATTGCGTTCAACTCGCGCGAGTCGTATCGCATCGGAACCGTCGGTCGCATGATTGACGAGGTCGAAGTCCGCATCGCCGACGATGGTGAGATCCTGACTCGCGGGCCACACGTCATGTTGGGTTATTGGAAGAATCCGGAGGCGACAGCAGAAACAATTCGTGACGGCTGGTTGCTAACGGGTGATGTCGGAACGCTGGACGAAGAAGGTTTTTTGACGATCACCGATCGCAAGAAAGATCTCTTCGTCACGTCGGCGGGAAAGAACATCGCTCCGAGTGAACTGGAGCGAATTCTCGTCAGCGATCCGTATATTGATCAGGCGGTGGTTTACGGGGACGGCCGGCACTTCATCAGCGCCTTGATCGTTCCCAACGAAGTGCTGTTGAAGCAAGAGTCGCAGAAGTTGGACTGCGAATGGACGGCTGCCAGCGGCTTTTTGCAAAGTCGCGAACTGATCGACTTCGTTCAATCACGCATCGACGGCGTCATGCAGACCGTCAGTCAGCCGGAGCGTGTCAAAAAATGCTTGCTGCTGGATCGGCCGTTTCAGCAGGGCGAAGGCGAGTTGACCGCCACGATGAAAGTTCGCCGTCGGCACATTCTCGCGAAGTACGAACGCGAACTTCAGGCGCTCTACGAATAGCCGCACTGCAAGTGAAACGCCTCAGTCGTCGCGTTGCTGAGATTCCTCTTGCTGGATATCAAAAACTTGACGATCGTCCGCCCGGTAGGAGCGGGGTCGCAATAAGTTCCCGTTGTCACACTAGCCCGACGCGCAAG
>JANNDA010000412.1:0-10608 GCA_031387195.1 Planctomyces sp.
GGGCTGACGCCGCCCCGCTCGCCAAATTGTCTTGCGGATAGTTGCTTGGAGAATTTGACCCACTATGAAGATTTATCTCAGCGGCAAGCTCGTCGATAAAGAGCAAGCAGTTGTCAGCGTTTTCGATCACGGCCTGCTTTACGGCGACGGAGTCTTTGAAGGCATCCGCGTTTACAGCGGACGCGTCTTCTTGCTGAAGGCACACATTGAACGGATCTACGAAAGCGCGAAGGCGATCCGCCTGACAATCCCGCTCACACCAGCAGAGATGACTCAGGCCGTGAAGGACACGGTCGCTGCGAACAACATCACCGACGGCTATGTCCGCTTGATTGTGACTCGTGGCGCGGGCTCATTGGGTCTCGACATTCGCAAGACGAGCGACCCGCAGACGATTATCATTGCTGACACAATCACGCTCTATCCGCGCGAGACCTACGAGAACGGCATGACGCTGATCACGGCCAGTACGATCCGGAATCATCCGGGGGCGTTGTCGGCTCGGATCAAGTCACTCAACTACCTCAACAACATTCTGGCCAAGATCGAAGGGACCGACGCCGGAACAGTCGAGGCGTTGATGCTGAACCACAAAGGGGAAGTCGCCGAATGCACTGGCGACAACATCTTCATCATCAAGAACGGAGTGTTGAAGACACCGTCTGCTGATGCTGGCATCCTTGAAGGAATCACCCGCAACGCGGTCTTGGAACTCGCGCGTGAGGCCGGCATTCCGACGCAAGAGACGACTCTGATTCGTCACGATCTGTACGTCGCTGACGAAATGTTTTTGACGGGAACGGCGGCAGAGGTGGTTCCGGTCGTGAGTCTGGATGGCCGTCAGATCGGCGACGGCAAACCGGGTTCGATCACGCGTCGGCTGTTGGAGCTATTTCACGAACTGACGCGCCGCGCCGATTGAGTTAGGTCGATTCAGCGCCCGCACTGGAACCGACTTCGGGCTGATTATCGCGTTGAGGTGTTTCTCGAATTGGCCGTGGTGCGATTTGGCTGTCGCGGTCGTAACTGGGTTGCTCAGTCGTTTGATTTCCGAGAACAGCAAATAACAGAAAAATCATGCCCAGCACGCCGATGGCCAGCCAAATCAGGCTCCATTCAATTCCCCGGGAGGACACCAAACCCCCACTGCGTGGGGCGTCGAGTTCTTGCGATTGTCCTGGCATGGTCCAATCTCCTGAATCAATGAACGAGGGTAGGCAGGGGTTTGGGCTTCGGGATGCGCCCGGCGAGGAGGGCTACTATTCTCCACAGGCCCTATGAACGCAACAACGCGAGGAAATCATCGCCGTAATTAGAGAGAATCCGCGAAAGTCTTCCGGAGGCTGGTGGTTGAAGGGATTATGTGGATGGTATCGCTCAGCCAGTATTTTGAATTTCGCCTGAAGTCTTTGGAGTAAGTCATGCTGCCACATACTTATCGAGTGAAATCAGCCACCCTTCGATGTGTTGGCCTTGTGTTGTTGATGGCCCACATGGGGCATCTCCCACGTGCCGAGGAGGTTCCAACAAAGCCCCCGCTTAAACCAGCGAGTACGGCTGTTGCGAAAGCAGCGCTGACACAGCTTCAAGATTTAGTCGGAGGCTGGAGAGGGATCGGGCAACCCAAACGCAGCTCTCCGGTTGGCGCTTGGAGTGAAAAGGCGGAGTGGCGTTGGAAGTTCGCCGGAGAACAGGCCGCGCTGGAGTACGTCGTCGTCGAGGGGAAACTGTTGAAGTCCGCCCTGCTGTCGTTTGATCCCGCTCAGAAAACGTTCCGACTCAAATCTGTGGAGTTGATCGAGGGGCAGGAAGAGACGATCGAGCGAGACTACGTGGGGACGATCATCGACAAAAAACTTGTTTTGGAATCGGCAAGCGCGGACTCAACTGAGGGCCGACGGATCACGATCACACGGCTCAATGAAAAGCGAACGCTGGTTCTGTTCGAGCGAAAGACTGCGTCACAGAACGTCTATTCGCGCATCGCCGAAGTTGGCTACACACGCGAAGGAACTCGCTTGGCGGAATCGGATCAGACTGGCCCGGTATGCGTCGTGACCGGCGGCGCGGGGACCATCAAGGTCTCCTTCAAAGGGGAGACTTACTGGGTCTGCTGCACCGGCTGTCGCGATGCGTTCAACGATGATCCGGAGGGAGTACTCGCGGATTACAAAATGAAGCTCGAAGAGCGGAAATCTAAGTTGAAAAAACCGTAGCACAGGCGGCTCGCCGGTGATTTGGCACGGAAGAACAAGCAGGCGAGCCGCCTGCTCTACGTTTTCAACTTCAGACTACGACGCTTGCTGATCGGCGGCGAGCTGTGCCATGCGAATGGCTGGCTCGACGACTCGTTCCCAGTTGTTGCGGAGATAGCCTTCCGGGCCGCCCATCGCGGCGACGCGCTGAGCCACTTGGATCGTGGGGACCATCTCGATCGCATCCCACGGGCAGACGGTCAACTCATACGGATCGGACTTTTTGGTCGGGATATGCACGCAGACTTCGCAGCCGACGCAACGTTCGACATCGATCTCGCAGAAGCTTTGTAGCACTGAAATCGACGCCCCCGGCACCTTGACGATGCAGTCTACCGGGCAGACTTCAAGACACGATTCACAACCCGTGCAGTTGTCGAGGTTGATGACAGCAACTTCTTTTGGCAACTTCTTCCGAGCACCCGTTTTGGCCATGATGTCCAACCTGTGAAATACGAGACCGCGCGAACGAGCCGTTCGGCGGCGGAGTCAACCTCGTCCAAATTAATGTCGAAAACCGAAACCAGCATCGGCAGCCCGCACCGAAAAGACTCGGTCAGAGCAGCCGTCTGTGAAAAGGTTGCGTATTCTGAGCCGCTCGCCCATTTCGGGCAAGTCGTCCTGCCTTCGTACCGCTAGCTCGCGATTTCTTGTCGGGCAGCGCGTACTTTCGAACGGGACTCGACGTTGTAACCCGAAGCGTTAGCGAGGGCGGACGCTCCAAACGACTGTGAATTCGGAGCGACTTGGAGCGCTCGCCCTCGCTAACGCTTCGAGTTACTTTTGGTTGCGGCTTCGCCGCGATGTTCTGACCTTCAGCTAACCCCTTGTTCCGAAAGATCACTCTGTGAACTCCTCCCCAAACCCCGCGAAATCGTTCAGCCTCGCCGACTTGCAGGCGTTGATTGAGAAAATGTACTCCAGCAAAGATGCGGCTCGCGGAGTCGATGGCACCTTCATGTGGTTGATGGAAGAGATCGGCGAACTCGCGGCTGCGCTGCGTGAGGGAACACCGGAAGAACTGGCGATGGAGTTTGCCGATGTACTCGCCTGGCTGGCCACGATCGCCAACGTCGCTGGAGTTGATCTTCAAGCAGCGGTTTTGAAGAAGTACGGTGCCGGCTGCCCCGGCTGCGGGCAGATGGTTTGTGCTTGCGACCTGAAGGAGAAGCCGTAGAGTCTTCGCCGACAACGGCTACGAATGAAACAGGCGAGCGGGGCCGTGTCAGTCCCGTGACACTTACGTTTGTCGCCTTTCGCTCCGCGAAAGAGCGTTCTTTCGCGGAGCGAAAGACGACATTCCTGCGGTTCACAGCCAGAAGTAAGTGTCATGGGGCTGACGCCCCCGTTCGCCGGACTTTTGAGGGGAGTGAAATTTCTATGACTGCAACATTAAGCCAACCGGAAGTCTCTCCGAACGACATGCTGAGCATGGACGATGACAACGTCGCCTTCGAGTTGGTCAACGGCGAGTTAGTGGAGAAAACCATGGGCTGGGAGTCGTCTTGGATCGCGTCGGAACTGGCCGCACTTTTGCGAGATGAATGCCGACGTCATCGTCCATCGCTTGGGTGGGCACTCGGCGGAGAAGCGACCTATCAGTGTTTTGACGATGATCCCGAAAAAGTTCGGCGACCGGATGCGTCGTTCATCGCTCGTGGCCGATTAGCGGGCGGACGTCGGCCGAAAGGACATTGCCGAGTGGCTCCCGATTTGGCGGTTGAAGTCGTTTCGCCCAATGACACTTATTCCCACTTGGAAGAGAAAGTGGCCGAGTATCTCGGCGCGGGAGTCCGCTTGGTGTGGGTGATTGATCCACCAACAAAGACCGTGCGAGTGCATCGAGCGGATGGCTCTACGGCGACTTTGCATTCCGGTGATGAACTCAGTGGTGAGGAGGTCATCCTTGGCTTTCGCTGCCGAGTCGCTGACCTGTTTGATGACGGTATTGATGACGGCTTGGCCGAATGAGCTCTATCGCGGTCAACCGATCCGCGAGTTGTTTTAAGTCGCATGGCGATCCAATTCACATTAGCACGACGCGCAAGCGAGTGGTTTCGATGTTCGATACGCGAAGAAGCTGTCCATTTCAAAACCACTCGCTTGCGCGTCGTGCTTAGCCAATCACAGCCCGTCAAACTTCGCCTTCATCGCGGCCCCGCCCAGGTCCGGATACAGCAGCTTCGTGACCTTCAATAGCTTGTCCGCTTCGGCCTGCTCACCGAGCTTCTGACAACAGCGGATCACGTGCCAGCGTGCATCGAGCCAGTCTGCGCTTCCGGCCCTCAGCACTCCTTCGAGCCGTCGCCAAAGTCCTTTCGCTTGTTTGTTGCCGGCATTTGTTTCGAGCAGATCGCAGAGGTCGGCGGTCGATCGGAGCAGTTTTGCCTCACGTGGCGATTTCTCCAGCAGCAGCTCCGACGCGGTGATTGCTTTCGAGACCTGTCCGGTCGCCGCGTATGCTTCCGCCCGTGCTCGCCACAGCCGCGTGCGTTGTGTCGCACCGAGTTCTTGCCGCGTCGAGAGGGCTAAATCCTGTAACGCTCGCAATTGCAGTTCAGCGACCAAGTGTTGTGTGCTCGAATCGCAGCGAGCCGAGACTGCCGTCAAGCCATCAAGCATCGACAGCAACTCATCCGGCCCGGTCTTCTCCAGCGAATCGAGCAATCGTTCCGCCTCATCAATCTTCCGCTGTCCCGCGAGCGAGATGACGCGCAGTTGCCCGGCAGTTCTTCGCCATTCCGTGTCGCGCGACAAGGTGAGGACTCGCTCCAGCAATTGGTCGGCGGATAAATCTTCGACGACCGCGTTGTTGTTCGTTGGATGTTTCTCCGCAGGCGGTTGGCGTTCGAGGAATAGCCGCGCGAGCCGCACAAGCAATTCCGATTGCGGGCGAGTTAATGATGCGGTTGGCGCAGTGGGAACATCGTCATCAAGGACTTCCGATTTCAAATCTGAGATTTGAGATTTGAGATCTGCTGGCGGAGATTTGAGATTTGAGATTTCAGGCTTGAGATTCGCCATCGCCTCCAACGCCGCTTGTGCCGCCGGTGACAATTGCTCAATCGCCGCCGCCTCAGCCTCAGCAGTCGGCTTCTTTTCTGCTCGCAATTGCGCGATGAGCCGCTCATGACACCGAGCCATCGCCGCCCAAGCGTCATCACGGCGCGCGTGCTTGGGCGGGATCGTGGCGTACAGGCCGAGTCCGTCCGAAAAGCGTTGTTGCCGCTCCGCCAATTGGCCGAGCAGCCATGTTGCCTCTGCCGCTTCGCTTGCCCCGGGATAGCGTTCGATCAACTCCGTCAGTGACCCGACAAACTCGGCGCGATGCGCGTCCGTCGGTTGTTTGTCGAAAATCTTCCCCAGGCAGAAGGCCCACAGCAGGTGCGTGGCTGCCGATCGTTCATGACGCGGGGCTTCGGCCAAGTCACGAAACGCGGCAGCCGCCTCGTCGAATCGTTGAGCTTGAAACAGTAGCGACGCGCGAGTGTCAGCTAATTCGAGCACAAGCTGACGTTGCTTCGCGGTCTTCGCGGCGGCAATCGCTTCGTCATAGAGCGCCAGCGACTCGTCCGATTGGCCAGTGGAAAACGCGACTCGCGCACGGCGGATCAACTCGGCCAGTTCGCGACCGTACTGCTGAATTTCACGAGCGGCTTGCCAATCATTCTGAGTCCGTGCGGACCAGTAACCGCCAGACTCTTGTTCGAGTGCTACGACTTCAGCCCGGATCCGCTCCCAAAGATCGTTCGCCAGTTTCGCATCGCCTCGTTCGGACGCGATTCGCCACAAGGCGAGTTCGACAGTGATCTGCCAAAAGGCGAGTTCGGGGGACTGCGATGCGACAGTTGCCTGCGGTTTTCGCTGTTCGACCAAGAGCGCAGCGGCTTCGGCAGGTTGATCTTTCGCCAGCCACCAGCGAACTCGCTCGATGACGAATCGTTCGCGGAGATCGCTGGCCGTTTCAGGCGTCAGTCCTTTTTCAAATGCGGCCAGACTTCTCGCCGCGCGATCGAGGTCGCCGCGCAGTCGCGCGACTTCCGCCAGCAGAAGCTGACTTTCGGAGGTCAACCGCTCACCGCTTGCTCCCGCCGCGAGCGGCGAAAACAACTCATCGGCCACGACGATGGCCGCCGCTCGATCGGCGGAGTCGGCCTCCGACAATTTGAATTGCACCAGCCGCGCCGTTCCGAGTCGAAAGCGAATCTGCTGTCCCAACGCTCGCCGCTCAAACGGAGTCAACGGTGTGTCGGTCGTGTTGTTTGTTGTCTTGCGTCCGCCGACGTTCGCGGGCGACGGCGGACGAACCTCTTTGCCGAGCGATTTCCCCAGAACGCTGAGCCGCTCAATCGCAGGCTGCACCGCAGACAAGCCTTGCTCGCGCAAACGAAGATCATCCGGCCGCAATTCCGCTTGCGCCAGCAACCATTCGGCTCGACTCAAGTCGATCAACGCCCATTGAGTTTCAAACAACTCGCGTCGCGCGGACGGAGGATTCTGTTCGAGAGTCGCATTCAGAACTTGCTGGCCGCGAAACCACAAATCCTCTTGCTCGGCCCCGACTGTTTGCCACGCATGAGCCGCGTAGGTTCGCGACAACTCCAGAGCCAGTTCGCTCCGTTCACGCTCGCTGAGCGACCGCCCCGCCAACCGCGTCAAACAATCTGCTTCCACCAAACTGTAAAGCTGACGTTGCCGCAATTGATCATAGAAGCGAACCCGCGCTTCATCGGCACGCAGCGTGTCTGAAGTTGGTGAGATTGAGGTGAGGACCACAACAACGCCGACGAGCAAGCTCCGGAACTCAGAACGGTTCAGTACACCCGCACGGAGCTTGTCGTAAAGGCCGGAGACAGAGTTGTGAGTGATCGGAGACATGGTTGACCGTCGCGAGTCGTGTGCAAGACGCAAAAGTAACCCGAAGCGTCAGCGAGGGCGGGCGCTTCAAGAGACTTTGAATTCATCGCGTTGTGAAGCCTTCGCCCTCGCTAACGCTTCGGGTTACTGAACGACGAACCCGACGCGGAACATGACTCGCCACGCAGACAATCAACTCCAGCACCACAACGAACGGAAGCCAGATCCCCAAAGAAAACAGATCCACTTGCGGGTGCATTGCTCCCGTCGCCGCCAAGCCGACGATCAAGCCCAACAGGATCAAGCCTTGAGACAACCACCACGAGATCCGATCGCGGCTGTTCAAACAACCGGCCAGTCCCAAGACCACCAGGATCATCGAGAACTCAAACAACGGACGCCATGTCGCCAACTCAGCTCCCATGAGGCACCTCCACGAACGATTCGACTGTCGGCTCCGTTGAGGACCACGGAGCTGTCTGACGCCACGCGACTCCCGCCACAACAAGCAGCATGGCAGCGAGTCCCCACGCAATCCGCTGCTCGCGCGCGGCAACTTGCGAGACCAATTCCGCCGACGCGCGATCAGGCTGCTTTGAGTCGTCGTCATCAGCTTTCACGACCCAGCCGCTCCGCTCCCAAGCATTCGCCAACGCGGTCGCTCGCGGCCATGCCGAGTACCTTTGGCTGCGAGTTTGCCGCTGAGATTCGTGCTCCACGACGTGCTGCCAAGTGCCGAGCAACAACACCAACAGTGAGGCCGCCGCGAGCATGATCAAACCCGATTCGCGCGGAGCCTCGAGTTCCAGTCCAGCAACATTGGCCTCACCCGGAGAGAGCTTCATCATCGCCCAAGCTCCGAAGGCCAAGAGCGCGGTCCACAACAAAGCCCATTCCCACGCGGCGGCCAGCAGGAGCGTGATCGCGCCACACAGCGCGACCGTCAGAAAACTTTTGACGCGAGCCGCCAGCGTCGTCGCCGTCACAGACAAAATTGCGGCGGCAACTCCGAGGCCACAAACCGCCATCAACAGCCCATGTCGGAAAGATCCGAGTCGATTTTCCGACGAGAACGCTGTCGCCGAATCAATCCACCGCAGCAGCAACGCGCCGGCAGTCAGGGCCAACAAAACGAGCCCAATGATGTGTCGCTGTTTGACCCGATCGACGTTTGCCGGCGGCGGATCGGCCGGTCGCAGCGTCAGCACCGCCGCGATCGCCAGGAACGCTCCCACCACCGTCAGGCCGTCGAACAGCGGTTCGTTCATTGAGCACGTTCCCTATGCCCTCGCTCACGCTTCGGGTTACTAATTGTTACTTCATCACCCCAAGCTGCATGCACTTCAGCGTCAATGAGTCTCGTGCAAACAGCCGTCCGTTCGAGAGTGCTGGCAGTGCCCGCGTCGTGCCACGGAACAGTCGCGTCCGTCCGAGTTCTTGATAGCGCTTCGCATCCGGCTTCCAGAGAATCAGCTCACCATCGGTCGTGAGTGTCACAAACTTGCCGTCCGCTTGAATCATTGTGCCGAACGCGAAGTCCGATTTTGACCACAGTACTTTCTGAGTCTTCGCGTCGAAGCAACGCAGTTCCGCCTCGCTGACTCGCTCCTGCCCATGCACGCCATAAACGAGACCGCCATGAATCAGCGGCGTCATGTATTGAGAAGAAAAAATGTCGTCGCTGTTCCACAACTCGTCGGCACTGTTCGCTCCGATTTTGGCGAAAACCGCTCCGACGCCGTAATGAGCCGAGACCAGCAGATGCCCATTGAGAACGACGGGCGTCGCACCGTTCACCGTCGGGCCGCGCTTGCCGAACGGGAATTCAAAGCGGACTTTGCCCGTGTCGGGATCGAGCGACACGGTCTTCGACCGCGTCACAAAGATCACGTGCGACACTCCGTCAACAGTCGTTGCGATCGGCGAGGAATAACTGGCGTCGTCGCCGACCGCTTTCCAAACGGTCTTACCTGTAGCGAGATCAAAAGCCACGATCCCCGCCCCGGCTTTTCCGGCACCGACATTCACAAGGACTTTATCGCCGACCACGATCGGTGAGCTGCCCGCTCCGAAATAGCCTTCGGGCGCTTTGAACTCCGAGTGAGTCGCCCGCTGCCAAACTTGCTTGCCAGATTTCAGTTCCAAGCATCGCAACATGCCTTGAACGCCAAAGACAATCACTCGATCGCCGTGAACGAGCGGCGTACATCGCGGACCTTGATCGTCTGAGAATCCCGATGAAAACGACGTCGCTGATTTCGACGTCCACTTCGGCTTTCCATTGGTCACATCGAGCGCTTCGGCAACTTCGTCATCGTCTTCTCGATGAAACAACACGGCGGTGTCTTGAATCACGGCAACGCCCGCGAACCCACCACCGACTTTGCGTTGCCACAACTCCACCGGCCCAGTTTTCGGCCACGAGTCGGCCAAGCGTTCGTCCTTCGCGGCGAGTCCGTCTCGATTGGGGCCGAGGATCTGCGGCCAGTCGCCCGCCGAAAGCTGTTGCCCCGCGAACGCAATTGAGAGACCGATACAAAAGTCGAAAGAGTTGAGGCGAAAGCTCACGTTGGGAGACTCCATTCTGGGTTATCGGTATGCCCTGTTCGGTCGCGGATGACTCAAACCCCACCGAGCTTGTCTCGGTGGTCTCTACACAAATCGAAATCATCGGCACTTCTGCGGTGTCGCAGACAGCCTCTACGTAGCCGTCATCGCTCCGCGTGACGAGCCGATCGCTTCAAACAGGCAGCAATTGCAGCAGAAGTAAAGCGGTTTGAAGCGTCCGGCTCATCACGCGGAGCGTGATGGCTACGTATGTTGTGTAGAGACCACCGAGGCAAGCTCGGTAGGTTTATGTCTATATTCAGTGAGCGAGGCTTAAATCTACGTCGCAGACTTCAGCAGCTTGATGAATTCCTTGAGGAACGGTGTATTGTCCATCCAGACGCGAGCAGTGACGAAGTTGCCATCGACGACGACTTGCTGATTCACATACGAGCCACCGACTTGCGTGATGTCCAACGCACACTTTGCGACAGTCGTCGCCGTGCGGCCCTTCAGGCAGTCCGCCGCAGCCACGATCTCGATGCCGTGACAGACGGAGGCGACCGGTTTGTTCTTCTCGAAGAAGTGGCGCGTGATCCGCAACAAATCTTGGTCGTAGCGGAGATACTCCGGAGCCCGGCCACCTGACAGAAACAGGCCGGCGTACTCATCCGGGTTCACATCACGAAACGCGATGTCCGCAGCGAGGTGATAACCCGCAGTCTCTTGCGTGATATCCCACGACGATCCCGGCGGGATTTCATGCAAGACCATGTGGTACAGCTTCTTTTCCGGTCCCGCGACAACGACCTCAAACCCGTCTTCCGGCAAACGAAAGAAGGGATACATCGTGTCGAGAACCTCGGTCGCATCCCCGATGATCAGCAAAACTTTCGGCATGTGAGAACTCCCAGTTGATTTCGCGCAGTATTTTTTGGGCGAGCGGGGC
>JANNDA010000426.1:0-5819 GCA_031387195.1 Planctomyces sp.
CCGTGAGGTCGCGATGCAGACGATCGTCGGGGCCGAGTTGGACTTGGCGATCAGCACATTGGTCGCAGTCGATCCACCAATCCAAGACCCGTACCGCAAGAAAAAGATCGTGTATCGCATCTCGTCGAAGGAGGATTCGCCCGAACGATCGTTCGTCAGCGGCGGCACTCAGCAAATCAAACGACTGTCTGACAGCGTGATCGAATTGACGGTCACGGCGAAGCCGCTCCCGGCGGTGAATTCGCGAGTCGTTTCCACCGACGCGAAGTACCTCGCGGCAACACGATTCCTGCAATCACGCGACCCTGCTGTCATCGAACATGCCGACCGAGCGGCTGCCGGGGAAACCGATCCGAGCCGTATCGCCACGCGGATGGAAAAGTACGTGCATGACAAGCTGACGAAAAAGAACTTTTCGACGGCGATGGCGTCGGCCGCCGAGGTCGCTCAACGCCTGGAAGGAGATTGCACCGAACATGCGGTGTTGCTGGCGGCAATGCTGCGCGCCAAGAAGGTGCCGTCACGAATCGCGGCGGGGTTGGTTTACGTTGAGTCTTTGAACTCGTTCGGCGGGCACATGTGGACCGAAGCGTTCTTGGCTGGCGAGTGGGTTCCGGTCGATGCGACGTTGGGCAGAGGTGGCATCGGCGCGGTGCATTTGAAGATGGCCGAGTCCGCGATGGACGAGGATTCGCCGCTGCCGGTCACGACTTTTTTGCCGCTCTACAACGCGCTGGGCAAGCTGAAGATCGAAGTGCTGAAGGCGGAATGAACTTCATGGTTTCATACAAGTCCGACGCGCAAGCGAGTGAATGCGGCGAAGTTCACTCGCTTGCGCGTCGGGCTTGTATGAAACAGCCTGCCGGGAATTCTCCCCGACTCATGAATAATCTCGGCTAGCCCCCTGCGGCTCATTCGCCATGAGAATCAACACGGATTGCGGAGAGCCAAAAAACTAGCCCGAAGCGCAAGGGAGTGATGTCACCGGTCATTCCTCGCTGGCGCTTCGGGCTAGTTTGAGTTGGTACGGAAGTCCGCATCAGCCCATCTGCCAGTTGTACCGGCCCAACTCCAATACCAGCAGAATGATGCCGGCAATGAGTGCGGAAACCGAAACGAACAACAGACCGACATAAATATCGGGTGGGGCTTTGGCACCGCTATCAGAGCTTCGACGTGACATGATCGCCTTTCTCAATGATTCCATTCTTGGCACGCGACACGACCGCACCAACGGCTTTGTCAGGTGTCACATACACGATCTTGATCTCACCCAAAAACTTGGCGGCCCGATCACCGAGCGCCGGTCGGAAAACGTCGAGTTTGTGTCCTTCGACGAGGCCGTCATCGCTCCCTAGCGAAAACTCGACCAGGTCTAAGCCACTGCGTCCGGAACGTTTGGTTTCCAGCACTTTTCCTTCAACGGCTGGTGGCGGAGTTTGCAGTCCAGCGACCAGTTTGGGATCAGTCGGAAGACCGGCGGACGCGATGATCTTTTGCAGAATCACATAGTCTGCGAGCAGCTTTCCATGCTTGTCCTGCATCGACTTCTCTTCAACAGTCTTGTTGAAAACGATGTCTTCCAGCGCCTTATTTTTTTCGTTCTTTTGATTGAGCAACACATGCAGATTGTTGTTGACCGCTCGCTGAAGCAGAGCCTCGTCATAGCGTTGTCGAGCTTCCTCGGCAGTCAGTTTGGCCAAGGTCCGTTGCTCGTCACTGGTCGTTCTGGCGGCAATCAGTTCTTGCTCGGCGACTTCCAGTCGCTTGTCGCTCGTCGCGGCTTTGCCTTCGGCTTCCGACGCTCTCATTTTTTCGTTGGTCAGTTCGTTCGTGAGGCGGACTTCAGCCTGCCGCTTCTCTTCGGCGAGTTGGTCCTTTTCACGGGTCACATCCTCAAGGTTTTTGGCAACCTTGATTTTCTCGTTCATCCAGTTCTGCTGGGTTGAAAAGACCGCGCCGGCAAACGTCAGGAAGACGATGCTCAACGCAAAATTCAAACCGACCAGCACTTTTCCCAAGAATGACATGACTTTCGTCCCCCCTCGCGTCGCGCTTCGAGTTACTTCTCGTAAGACGCCCGTGTTTCTAATTGATCGTGCCGACGCTGCAAACGTGCCAACACGCCACGCAGCCGGCTGAGTTCATCTTGCAGTCGCTTTTTCTGTTCGAGCAATTGAAAGCGATCAACTTCCAACTCCTCAAAGTGATTTCGGTAGCGATAGACATCTTCTCGCCGCAATTCCTCTTCCGCCCAAACGGTCAACGCTTCCTGAGCGATCTTGTCACCTTCGACGGATAAGTCCTGAACCTGTTTGGCCGCTTTCTGGAAGTCGGCCGACAGCTCTTGTTCGCGTTGATCCATCGCCTTGCGATCGACAACCTGGTGGGCCATGACCTCTTTCAGCCGCGCTTCTAGCGGTGCCAACTGTGGTTGCAAAGCGATGATTCTGGCATCAAGGTCTTTCAGTTCGTCGTGATGAGCGGCCAGGATCACTTCCGGCAGCACTTTGGATGTCTTGGTAAATTCAGCCTCATCTTTTCGGGGCGCTGACTTACTTTTGACAGTGTAAGTCGTCTCTTTATCCGTGACGGTCTTTTCCACCACGTGGTTTTGGAGGGCTTCCGCTTGCGCCTGCCAATTCGGCCCACCGACGACTGCGGCAAATGCAAATCCCAGAAACGCCACGCTCATAAACGTAGTGATAACTGTGAGAACTTTACCCATCGAATTTGTCATCGTGACTGCCCTCTGTGGCGTGTTCCATCGGACGGTTCGCGTGATGAAATTATCCCGTCAATACAACCGTCTTTGCCGCCACAACTTCCGGGCGAGTATACGAGTGTTAAAAAAACTGTGTCAAACTGAGTTTTCCGGCACTAACCGGGATTATTCATGAGCCGAAGTTAGCACGACGCGCAAGCGAGTGGCCTCAAACGAAATCACTCGCTTGCGCGTCGTGCTAGTAGGAAACAAGCGGAGCCTATCGTCCTCGTTAGATCGAACCGCACCACAACTTGTCTCAAAAGTGGTCGTAAGATTCAGCCTGGATTCCGATAAGCTGCGCGGCGCTCGACGATTCTGCATGTCCTACGGATCGTGTCATTCTTGTCCGGCGTGCCTGTTGAAACCAACTGATGGAACATCTCGCACATTCTGATCACGGAACGTTCGCGGGAAGGTCGCGAGTGACGCGATCGAAGATTTCATCGGCGATGTCAGAGACGCTGCGTTGCTGGCCATCGCGGACGGAATCGACGCGATGCCAATGGGCGTTCTCGGCGGCCAGTTGCAGGTACACGTCGCGAACTCGTTGCAGGTAGTCGGCATCGGCTTCTTGCAGGTCGGCTGCTTTGTCGGTGTAGTCGCGTGGTTTCTTGGCGGCGATGTTCTTCTGAGCGAACTCGACGGGGATGTCGAGGAGGATGACCAACTGTGGCTGTGGCAGGCCGAAGATTTCAAACTCGATGCGTTGAATTGTCCGCAGTAATTCCTCGCGTTCCGTGCCGCTCAGTTTGGCTCCTTGATGTGCCAGGTTGGACGGGACGAAGCGATCACAGATCACAGCCTCATTGCGGTCGAGCGCGTTGAGGAGCGTACTTTTGGATTCGTAACGATCCGCCGCGTAGAGCACCGAAGCGAGAAACGGATGGACTTCGTTCAGTTGCCCGAATCGTCCGTTCAAGAAATCGCCGATGGCCTGACCGAACAACGTTTCGCGATAGCGCGGGAAGCTCAGCAATTCGACGCGGCGGCCAGCAGCGGCCAAGCGATCGGTCAGAACCTTTGCCTGTGTTCCTTTTCCCGATCCGTCGATTCCTTCGATGGCGATAAGCGGTGTCACGATCAACCTTCGCTACACGAACAATGCCAGCGCCGCATCTTTGTCCGCAGCCACCGTAAAATAGCTCAACAGATTGCTCGTTCCCAGGATCGAATCGACTCCTGGGCTGAGGCTGAACAACACCAGCTTGCCTTGGCTGCGGTGCAGCTTGCGGTGCAACGTGATCAGCTTGCCGATCACGGAACTGGTGACGTATTCGACGTTCGACATATCGAGCGCCATTTTCAGGCAGTTGTACTGTTCGACGAGGGCGAACAACTCCTGGCCCAGTTGCTCGATGTTTTCTTCATCGTTCAACATGCGCATCCTGAAGCCCACGATCAGGATGTCGCCGCGTTCTTCCAGTGTTGTGTAAATCGTTGGCCGGTCTGGCAGAGCCATAAGTCACACCTTGACGTTCCAAGTTCGTCGTGAATGCCCACGTTGGCAGAGATTCCCTCTCTCAAACGGCGGCGGATTCTAAGCACTCAGGGGCAAAGACGCTCGTCAGATTTGGCTCAGAAAATCGGTCGGCCTGCAACTTCTCGTCCAGAAGTTCCCGGGCTTGCCCAGTCACCAGATGACCAAAATCCAGCCGAGTCCCCGGCAATTCCACGGTGGCGTAGCGGCGATCGGTACCGCAAACAAAGCCCGGCTGAGATTCACTGACCCCTTCCACCAAAACTTCTACCTCAGAATTTAACAGGCTTTGCTGAAATCGCCGGGCGAGTTCGACTTCGAGTTTTGCGAGTTCTTGGCATCGGGCTTTCAGGACCGGAGCGGAAACTTGAGCGGGCATCGTCGCCGCACGGGTGCCTCGACGGCGGCTGAACGGAAAGATGTGGATCTTCATGAAGCCGGCTTGCCGACAGGTCTCCAGCGTTTGCTGAAACTCCTCATCCGTTTCACCAGGGAAGCCCACGATGATGTCGGTCGAGAGCGCCGGGTTCGGCAACCGCGCCTGCATCTTGGTGACTGTCTCCAGAAACCGCCCGATGCGATATCGCCGCCGCATTCGCGCGAGCACGGTATCCGATCCACTCTGCAACGCCGGATGAAAGTGCGGGCACAAGTGCTCGCAGTCCGCCGCCGCCGCGATGAACTCGTCCGTCACTTCAGCCGCTTCGATGCTCGACAGCCGCAATCGCCAGCGGCCGGGAATGCGGTCGAGTTGCCGAAACAGATGCCACAATCGAAACGGTTCCAGCCCCGATCGGCCGCGCGTCGTATCGACGCCGTAGTGTCCGACGTGTATGCCGGTCAGCACGATTTCTTCATACCCGTAATCAATCAGCCGCCGGACTTCCGCTTCGATCTCCTGCGGCGAGCGGCTTTCCAACCGCGGTCGCACATGCGGAATGATGCAGTACGAACACTTCAGAATGCAGCCGTCCTGGATTTTGACGAACGCGCGTTTGTGTCCGTCGAAGCGACTGATCCCCGTGGGGAACTCGGCCACACCCAGTCGCAGCAGCACGTCGGGCAGTTCGCGTTTGTCGGGAACGACCTCGATGACGTTGGGCAACTTCGCCACCGAGTCCGGATCGTGCGTCGCATAGCAGCCCGTCACGATTGTCTGGCAATTCGGATTGTCGCGAGCCAACTGCCGCACCACCTGCCGACCGCGTGAGTCGGCGTTCTCCGTCACCGTGCAGGTGTTGACGACACACAGATCAGCCGGCTCATGCTCTTCCGCTTCACGGAAGCCCGCGCGGAGCAACGCCTCCTTCACCAATTGCGTCTCGTATTGGTTGACCTTGCACCCCAGCGTGACCAACCGACATGTGCGTGCGACAGACATCATGAAAGCGAACTCCTCGAATCGAATGGGCCGGGGAGTATAGCGAGCGGTGGCGGACGACAAGACGTAGCGCGGTGAAGCCGAGTACTTACGCCCCTTTGGGCAACGGCGTTAAGGACTCTGGGGCGGCGTATCCGCCGAGGATACAAGCCCGAAGCGCCAGCGAGTGCATGCCTTCAAGCCGTCAATCCATG
>JANNDA010000492.1:0-4916 GCA_031387195.1 Planctomyces sp.
CGTATCTGGTGCTGCGCCACACGGATTCGATTTGGGGAATCAAGCTCGCGTCAGAGACGATGGAAATCGGGCAGCTTTCGGTGTTGTACGCCTTGTTGGCGGGGACTCTCGACCCCGTGCGAAAGCTGTCGTCGGTCTACACAAAGCTGAAGCGAGCGGGTGCTGCGACGGAGCGGGTTTTCCAAATGATGGACTGGAAACCGTTGCTCAAAGATCCGGAGCAGCCGCAGCTCATGCCGAGGCACTCGAAGTCCATTTCCTTCAAGAAGATTGTGTTCAAGTACGCCTCCTTGACCGAAGCGGTCGATCGTCCGGCGGCTCTGAACGATGTCTCGCTGAAGGTGCTGGCAGGCGAAGTGGTCGTCGTTGTGGGTGAGAACGGCAGCGGCAAATCCACGTTGGTCAATTTGCTGCCACGCTACTACGACCCCAACGGTGGAGCCGTGTTGATCGACGGGATCGACATCCGCAACGTGCGGCTGCGCGACCTCCGCAGCCAAATCGGCGTCGTCACGCAGGAGACTCTGCTGTTCGACGACACGATTTACGAAAACATCCGTTATGCCAAACCGACGGCAACCAGCGACGAAATCCTCGCTGCCGCCGAAAAGGCACATGTGCCGCAGTTCTTCGATCAGCTTCCGGAGGGATTCGAGACCAAAGTCGGACCGCGCGGCTGCCGACTATCTGGTGGGCAACGTCAACGTGTCGCGTTGGCTCGAGCCCTGTTGCACGATCCGGCAATTCTGATTCTCGATGAAGCCACTTCCGCGATTGATGCTCAAAGTGAAACGATGATTCATCAGTGCCTGGGCGAGTTTGTCAAAGGCCGCACGGTGTTCCTCATCACGCATTCGGTGACGCCGCAGATTCTGGACTTCGTGACTCGCATCGTGGTGATGGAACAAGGCCAGCTCCTGGCCACCGGCTCGCACGAAGATCTGCTGCGAACCTGTCCCGCCTACCAGCGGCTGTATCACGCTCAATCCTCCAGCCGCGGGAGTGACAGCCTCGCCGAGTTCCAACTGGAATCGGAACAAAGCGAAGGAACCAGTATGCCCGCCTCGAACGCTGAAGAGCCGCTGCTCATCAAATTCGGACCGGCCAGCGAATCACTTGGCGACAACGCGACAGCGAAAAACCAACGCCGAAAGCTCAACTGATCACAACACTCCCGCCATCTCAAACCTAGATGAGTGGCGGCGGCTCACAGTCGGTACTTCCCCAGCGGCGGCTCGAACGGCGAATTCGTCGATGAAGTTCAGCTCTTGATCCGTACCCGCCGCTAAAGCCACATCACACAGCCGCACGATCGCTCGCGGTTCTCCAGCGGTGAGTTCAAACAACGCCGTGAGCGCCTCGGACTTGAAGACCTCGCGAGGACAGGCCGCTCGGTGCAACAAGCCTCGAACCAACTGAGCTGTCTCCATTCGATTGAGTCTTGGCAATTCAATTCTCAACTCGGAATGTTCGATGAGGTCCGGAAACAGGCCGTCTTCAAATGTCTCGCGGGCGGCCGCCAAAATCGTCAGACAACGCTCCTGAGCCGCGTCCAAATGCAGCAGGCGTTCCAGCACGGATAAACAATCCGAGTCCGCTCGTTCGAGATGATCGCAGAGCAACACCAGCGGCACGTGAGCTGAGTGCAACGCTTGCACGTGATCGCTGATCGCTTGCCACAGCCACCATCGCGAGCAACCTCCCTTGGGCCCTAATCTCAGAGCGATCGCCAAGTGCCAGAGCATTTCGTGAGAATCAAGCCCGAACAGATCGATGGCCGCGACTTCACGTCCTTGTTGAACGGCGTCATGACGAGCGGCTCGCAGCACCAGTGATTTCCCAGTTCCAGCCGGACCTCGCAGCAGTCCGAAGTGCCGACGCTGTTCCACCAGGAAGTTCAGTCGAGCCAGCGATTCCTCGTGAGCGGTCGTCTCAATGAACCACCGCAAATCGTTCGACCCTTGAAACGGCGAACCATTCAGTCCCCAATACCGCTCGTACATACCATGCTCCTGCTGCGCTCGTCGCGATTTGATACTTGAGGCTCTCGCGCGAAAATGGTCAGCCTCGGAGAGGCTGACCTACAAAGCCACATCCCCATTTCGTCACAGGCTCGCCACACCCATGAATCGCCCACGATCCGCACGGCCAGAATCTTCGGTCGAACGCTACTTCCTTCGCCAACCGTTACAGCTTGCCACCTTGCCGTCCGCCGCCCTGTTACCGTCCGCCACAGCCGAACTCGATGGTCCGGAAGCGCATCACCTGCTGCATGTGCTGCGAGCCAAAGTCGGCGATCGGCTCGGACTCTTCAATGGTGAGGGAGACGAGGCTCTTGCCGAAATCGTCAACATCCGCAAACGTTCGGCTGAACTGCTGATTTCGGAAACGTGGTCAGTCCCAACAGAACCTAGCACGCTCACAATTGCGACTGCGATGCCCAAAGGAGATCGAGCCCGCTGGTTGATCGAAAAGAGCACCGAGCTCGGCGTGACTCGCATCATTCCGCTGAGAACACAACGCAGCATCGTCGAGCCGGGCGAGACGAAAATGGACAAACTCGAACAAGCGGTCATCACCGCCTGTAAACAATGCGGCCGATCGCACTTGATGCAGATCAACTCGCTGACACCGTTCGCCAAGCTGCTGCGCGAACTGCCTCCCGTCACCTTGATCGCTCACCCGAACGCGCCGCAGTCGGTCAGCCAAGCATTCGCGCAATCTCGCGAGCAATCCGCGCTCATGCTGATTGGACCCGAAGGAGGGTTCACCGACGAGGAGTTCGCCTCCGCCGTCGCTGCTGGTGCGATCCCAGTTCACCTCGGACCACACATCCTCCGCATCGAAACCGCTGCGATCGCCGTCGCCGCCGCGTGGCGGTTAAAAATGTAGTCCGCTCTCGCCGAGAGCGGGGGCACACGACAAACCTTGCGCAAGCCAGGGTCAGGCACCGCAAAATTCAAAAATGGCGGAACAAAGCGTTGTTTATAAAACCGCCAACACCCCCCAAATTTTTAATTTTGCGGTGCCTGACCCTTCTACTCAAACGCAAACAGTTTGGAGAAGGCTTCGTTGATGATCTCGGCGGTGATGCTGTCGCTGGGGTCGCTGGCGCTGGAGCCGCCGCGAGCGGGACCACCTTTACCGCCAAGTGCGGTGTCGGTGCCCAGTTCCCCGTCGATCGAATCGTCTCCGGCACCGCCAATGAGCAGGTCGTTCCCCTTCCCGCCCCTGAGCACGTCAGCGCCTGCGCCGCCGATGATCGTGTCGTTGCCGTCACCGCCGATGAGCAAGTCTGCTCCGCCTTGACCAGAGATGGCATCGTTCCCCGCACCGCCGTCGATCGTGTCGTCGCCGATGCCTCCTTGAATCGTGTCGGTGCCGATTCCGCCTGTGATGCGATCGCTGCCGCCAGCACCACGGATCGAGTCGTTGCCGTCGCCGCCGCTGATCGTCTCGGAGGACTCTGAGGCGAAGATCACATCGTTACCCGTCCCGCCATTGATGTTGAAACTGCTCAGGGTCGGGAAGAGACTCGCAGGAAGTCCGGCAAAGTTGACGACGTCGTTGCCGGCATCTCCGTTGACAGTCACCGTGAGCATCATCGGGAAGGCGGTCGAGGAAATGGCCGTCATCGTGACGGCGTCGTTGCCCGCGCCGCCGTTGATCACGATGTTTTTCAACTTGGGGTACAGGGTCGGGGACAGCCCGGAGAGATTGATCACATCGATATTCGATCCGCCGTTGAGCGTCAGAGTTTCGATGTGTGCGGTTTGATAGCTGGAATACGGCACGCCGCCGATTTGAACTTTCAACAGTCCGTTGACCACGGTGGCCTTCAACTGGGTTCTGCCGGTTGCGGTATAGGTCAAGTCTTGCACGACCGTGGTGATGGTGAAGGTCTGAGCCACGCTGGTATCGACTCCACCGTTCTCCGTGCCGCCGTCATCGTGCAGTTTGACGGTAATTGTCGCCGTGCCGCCGAAGCCGTTGAGCGGTGTGAACGTCAATGTGCCCGTCGGAGTGATGAATGGTAAAACGCTGAACAGGCCGGGGTTGGTCGTCGTCACGATGAAGTTGACTACTTGGCTCATCTCATCCGCCGGACCGGGACTGATGTTGGTGACCCAACTCAAAATCTCCTGTGGGCCGTCGTTGACCCCGACAATGAGATCCGCCCAATTGGAGCCTTTAGAAAAGGTCGGCGCGTCATTGATATTCAGGACCGTGATGGTGAAGAACTGCTCGTCGCTCTCATCGTCGCCGGGTGAAGTCCCACCGTCGTCGGACAGAACCACGCTGAATGTGGCGGTGCCGCTCAGATTGGCCGTGGATTGGTAGGTCAACGTTCCGGTGAGCGGGTCAATGGTCGGCGTGACCGCGAACATCAGGCCGCCGGTACTGCCAGTTAGCATGAGCGTGAAGATCAACACTTGCGAGGATTCATTGGCTGGGCCAGCGCTGATGTTCGTGGCGAAGTTCGCGACCGATTGCAATCCGGCGTCTTCAACCACGGTGGGAGGATCGCTGGCGATGGTGAAGCTCGGAACGTCGTTCACGGCGGTGACCGTGATCGTGAAGCTCAGCGTTGCGCTGGTATCGCTGCCGCCGTTCGCGGTGCCGCCGTTATCCATCAACGTGACCGTGAAGGTGGCGGAGCCGTTGGCATCAGCCGCGGCTTGATACGTCAGAACGCCGGTGGCGAGATCGATGGTCGGCGTCGTGAGGAACGTCAGGCCGCCGGTGCTGGTGGTCTGAATGATGTTGAACGTCAGCGTCTGCGCGGACTCATTGGCCGCTCCCGCGCTGATGCCCGTTGCGAAGGCCGCAACAATTTTCGCACCGGCATCTTCGAGCACCGTTGCGGGATTACCAGCGAGCACGAAGGTCGGCGCGTCGTTGACCGCATTGACCGT
>JANNDA010001196.1:0-2642 GCA_031387195.1 Planctomyces sp.
GGTCGTCTCAGTCGATGAAATGCTCGCCAAGCTGCAAACCGCGCTGGAAGCTCGACGCGATCCCGACTTCGTGATCATCGCACGCACGGACGCACGAGCCGTCGAAGGACTCGAAGCGGCGATCGAACGAGCGAATCAATACGGCGAAGCGGGAGCCGATGTCTGCTTCGTCGAAGCTCCACGCAGCCGTGAAGAATTGCAGCGAATCGCGGCCGAGGTTCCGTATCCGCAACTGGCCAACATGCTGCTCGGCGGCGTGACGCCGATACTCGGTGCAGAAGAACTCGAACAACTCGGCTTCAAGATCATGGTTGATCCGGTGGCCACGTTGCTGGCGACCGGAGCCGCTGTCCGCAAGCTGGCCGAAACGCTGAAGCAACACGGCCGAGTCGATTCGCTGACCGAAGAAATGCTGAGTTTCGACGAAGTCAAACAGGTACTCGGCTTGAACGAGTTCTTACGCTGAGGACTTCAAGCACGACGCGCCAGCGAGTGGTTCCAAGCGATCTGGGGTCAGGCTCCCCCGTCTAAAAGTCTCACAACCGCGTCGCATTCCCCGACCACGACCGTCGTACCGCTCTTGAGGAACCCGCTTCGCAAGTACGCGAGCGCAATCGGATGATCCGCATCGCGTGCTTGCAGACTCCAGGCGGACGAGGTGACTTGTCCGATCTGCTTCGCGTCCGGGGCGAGCTTGTCAAACACCGCCGTGCCGGGCATCGGCAGCGGTCCAGCGGAAAGCTCAAGCCGACGGAGTTCGCGATTCACGTGACCCATCGAATCAATCCGAGCGATCGGCTCTTGGCCCAAGTAGCAACCCTTCGTGAACGAGATCGCTTGCACGGTGCGGCTCACTTCTTGCGCCAGTTGCTCTTCAGTGATGTCGAGCCCATACAACGAAAATCCGGCCGCAATCCGCAGTGCGTGAAAAGTCTCTGGCCCCGCCGGACAGGCTCCCGCTTGAGTCAGTTGCTGCCGCACAGATTCCGCGTTGTCGCGTGAGACGGACAACAACCACGTCGGCACCTCGAACCAATCGACGCGTCGTACCGAACGCAGTGGGAACTCGGCCGCCGCGTGCTGGACGTGTCCGTTGAGCGGCAATTGACCAACGGCAACGTGCTGTTGTTCGAGTAGCGCCGTCGATCGCGGGCCAACGAGCAAGAACTCAGTGAACTCCGCCGAGCGATCATTCAGACGCACGTCTTCGGTGATGAGGTAACGATCGAGATGCGTTATCACTGGGACAGCGGAACCGGCCACGGACTCGATCCACAACGACTCGGCTTCGGCAAACACAAAGATGTGGGCGAGCACTTTCCCTTTGATGTTGGTAACAAACGCCTCGCAGCCCTCACCCGCTTGCAACTTCTTGATCTCATTCGAGCAGAAGTTGTGCAGGAACTTCTGCCGATCGCGTCCGGTCAGTTCGATTTGAACTCGGTCGCCAACGTCGAAGAACGCGACATCGTTGATGGCAGCAGCTCGTTCAGCAAAGAGGTCGATGGTCATGGCACGTGGGCAATCGCTGGCGGAAATGGAAGAATCAAACACCGAGCAAGGATCGACGCCTGCGATGCGACATGAAAGCTCAACGTGGCGGATGCGTCTCGCATCCGCACCGACGCGAGATGTGTCGGCCACTGCAGCTTACTTCATGCTGTGTGCGAAGCATTTTAAACTTGGAGTGGGCGTTCAAACTGAAAACCAGCCCCAACTTTGGCATCAGTGTCCACGACGGGTTTCTTGTGCCTGCGGCAGCCAGCTTCTGCGAAGCTGGGGCAACCCCGGTCATCTCGAATGATGTCCGTGAAGTCGCGCGGTTTACTTCGTCGCTTCAGTTCGACGGAAGGGGTTGATGACGGTCACGCCGAGGTAGTCTTGCTGGTCATTCATGTTTTCGCTGTAAACCGTACGGCAACCGAGTTGCTTCGCTGTCGCGAGAATGGCCGAATCCCAATAACTGGTCTGAAATCGTCGGTGCAGCACGATCGCATCACGCACGATGTCCGCATTGATTTCCGCCGTTGGGAAACACAACCAAGTCTCGACCAGTGAGCTGGCGAGATCGGTCGCCAAACGGAAGCTGCGTTTTGGCGATGTCGCATTCACGAAGAACTCGGCTGCGACCTGCACTGACCAACCCAACGGTTCAGTCCGCAGAATCTCGCGAGCGATGTCGCGTTTCTCCGCTGCGGCGGGGCTGTCATCGATCGAGTACAGAAAGATGTTGGTGTCAACGAAGACTTCCGCGTTCATACAGTTCCTCGCGAGGGATGCGCGGTTCGACTTGAAAGCCGCTGACCTGCGCAAAGAGTTCATTCATGCGACGAATTGCATCCGTTCGCACGTCGTCGTGATGAGAGTTGTTGGTCGATTCTTCGAGCAATTCCGAGACCTGTTGGCTGAGCGTGATTCCGCGCGTCACCGCCCGTCGCTCGACGAATCGCACGACCTGATCCGGAAGCTCAAGAGTCACAGTTGTCATGGTCTGCCTCACCATCTGCACTTTCCGACAACGGTCGGTTTTCGAGCTGGTCTGTTCAAGAGCGTGGCTCTCCGGGGAGAGTTCGGGTTGTCTAACGACCTGAACCGAGTCCGACGGAGAGCCACGGATGGCAGTCTATCGCGCGCCGAAGGAA
>JANNDA010001204.1:0-1589 GCA_031387195.1 Planctomyces sp.
CAACAAAAACGGCTTTGACTGGTCGCGATACTGCTTCAGCCAGGTGGTGGCCTCCTCGACGATCAGCGGCGCGGAATAGCCTTCGAGCTTGCCGACCGGCTGGCCGTTGCGGACGAAGTTGCTGGGATTCTCGTGGCTGGGAGCCGCGTTGTTCTGCGTCGCCAGCCACCAGTCGTAGCCGTGATCGTTCGGCTGCGGCTGTGTTGGCTTGTTGAAGTGCCCGTTGAGATGCCACTTGCCGACATGACACGTCGCATAGCCGCGTTCCTTGAGCAACTTCGGCAGCGCGATCTCGCTGGTCCGCAGATGAATCTCGCGACCTTCGGGAATCCAGGTGAAGACGCCGTTTCGATACGGAGTCCGCCCGGTGAGGATCGCCGACCGCGACGGACTGCACACCGCGCAGGCGGCATAACACTGAGTGAGCCGCGTCCCCTGCTTGGCGAACGCATCGAGGTTCGGCGTCTGAATGATCGGATGCCCGTAACAACCCAGATCGCCATAGCCGAGATCATCCGCGAGGAAGATCACGATGTTTGGCGGCGAGTCCTCGGCGAGGGTCGAAGTCGTCAACGCGAGAATTGCCGAGATGAGGATCAAACAATGTCGAATCATGGAGTTCATCCTTTGCGAGTGAGCGGCAAGGCGCTAGCCGCCGGTATCGGAATGGTGTCAGGATTTTTTTCGCGATGTGCGTTTCCGAGTGGGGACCGGCTCCGGCAGATTGAGTTCTGCCAGTTCCCGGCGAATCTCCGCCGCCAGATCGGCCTCCGTGGGCAGGTGGAGTTGGTAGCGGCTGGCGAAGATGTTCTGCTGGTCGGTGCCCAGTGTGTATTTCACGGCGGTGTCGTTCTTGTCCGTGCAGAGGATCAGGCCCAGAGTGGGATTGTCACCCGTGGTGCGCCGCTCGCGATCGTAGTAGTTCACATAAAGCTGAAGCTGGCCGAGATCCTGATGCGTCAACTTCCCCACCTTGAGATCAATCAGCACGTAGCACTTCAAGACCGTATGGTAGAAGACCAGATCGACATAGAAATGGTCGCCTTCCAACGTCAGCCGCTCTTGTCTGGCCACAAAGGCGAAGCCCTTGCCCAGCTCCAACAGGAACTGTTGCAAGTTCGAGATCAACGCCTCCTCCACCTTCGTTTCCACCAGCCGATGACTCTCCGGCAGCCCGAGAAACTCGATCACCAACGGGTCTTTGAAGATGTCCGCCGGCTTCTGAATCTCCTGGCCCTTCGTCGCCAGCGCCATCACACCCTTCTTGTCGCGGCTCTTCGCCAGACGCTCAAACAGCAGGCTGTTGATCTGCCGTTCCAGTTCCCGCGCCGTCCAGTTCTGCTGGATCGACTCGATCTCGTAAAAGGCGCGTGCCTGAAGGTTCGAGACGCGCATCAGTGCCCGGTAGTGCGTCCAGGACAGGCCGGAATGGAGTTGTCCTGGCTGCCATTCCGTAGTTGCCCGTGCGGCTTCGATGATCTGCGGAACGAGCACGGCAGTCGGGAAATTTGCCCCCCCGGAGGGTCCAAAATAAGCCACAACCAAGGACGCAGGATGTTTAAGACATGGGGAGAAATAATTGGAACCCC
>JANNDA010000658.1:0-3841 GCA_031387195.1 Planctomyces sp.
GCAATCGCCAGCGTCGCCTGCATGACCAGCAACAGTAGCCACGCTCGCCAAGAGCGTGGGTGATTCGCGGAAAACCCACGCTCTTGGCGAGCGTGGCTACAAACACGAAGTCGTTGAAGCATGATTTAGTGTCCTTCCGTGTGCGGCATCGGCTTGCCACTCTTGTGCTCTTAAGGCACGAACCCCCTATAAGCCCGACGCGCAAGAGTGAGTGATGTGACGCTCGCTTGCGCGTCGGGCTTGTATGTGGTCCTGCTGGCTCAGCGACTACTTCTTTTCTTCATGCTTCTTCGCGTCGTGCTCGCCTTTCTCGGCTGGCGGGGCAAAAGCGGCCAGGCTGTCGATCAGCTTGAACATCTTGGCGACGGCAGCTTCGGTTTCGGGCTTCTTACCGGCGTCGGCGGCTTCATCCACTTCATCAAATAGGCCAGCCAGCTCGCGCGACTGCGTATTGATGTCCTTCCAATTCTCCTCGGACACTTTGCTCTTTCGCGCCAGTTCAAACAGCCGCTTGGCGATCAGCGAAATGTGCTGAGCTGGCGGATGCACTTTGTCGAGTTTGTCATCCTTCATCAGGTGTTCGATCTCTTCCCGATGCTCGTCGAGTTCGTGGATCGCCTCGGCGTAACTGGCGAGTTTTTCAACCGCAGCTTTCATTTCCTCCGCGCTCGCACCGTGACCTTCCTTGTGTTCGTCGGCGTGCTCGGCCTTGTGTCCGTCGGCCGGCGCATGTTCCGCGTGCGACTCCGGCTTCGTCACCGGTTTCGGCGCTTCGGAACTGCATCCCATGACCAAACCCAACGACATCGCCAAAACAAAACTCATCCCCGTAGACCGAGTCAGCATGATGCTCCCCTTTCGTGACAGGTGTTGATCGCGGACGGCGACTGTTCCGCCCGCCGAATGAATTGTTCAAGTCCAAGAAAAGGCACCGGCCAACTGTCTGGCCTACTTCCTCCAGAGAGAACCAATCGCCGAGGAAGCCAATCCCTTGGTTGTCGCCATCCAGAGGCCGGTGCCAATCGTGGACGTCGCATCGCGCGACTACTTCTTGGGAGCGGCTCCCTTCTTGTGTTCGTGGTCAGCCGCTCCGTGCTTGTGATCGTGACCGTCATGGTGCGCGGCCTTCGCGTTCTCTTTCTTGATCTCTTCCACTTTCGCGAGCGTCGTCTTGGTGTTCTCGCGAGCGGCGTCTTCACAGCCCTTGCAGCACAAGAAGACCGGTTTGCCACCCAGCATCAACTTGACCGGCGTGCCCATTGAGCCGAGTCGGCTGCCCTCTTCAATGGGGCAGAAGAGTTGAGCTTCCGCGAGCGGCTGATCGGCGGCCGGCAGCTTTGCGACGGCGGCGGTGGCCTTCTTGAGCTTCTCGACCGTGGCCAAAGTCTCCTTGCCGTGCTCCACGGCTTCGTCTTTGCAACCACTGCAACACAGAAAGACCGGCTTGCCGTCGATCACGACTTTGACCGGAGATCCCATCGCTCCGAGCCGAACCGTGTCCATCATCGGGCAGTACCGCTGAGCCGCTGCGGCCGACCGATCGGCTTCCGGAAGTTTGGCCATCGCGGCCTTGATCTTGGCCTCATCTGATTTGTGACCTGGCTTGTCTTCGTCGTGCGCGAATGCGATCGAGAGCGCAAAAGCTGACAACACGAACGTGCCGACGATCAACGTGACGGGGAACCAACGATTCGTTTTCATGAGAATTTGCTCCATTCAGTTTTGGGAAAGAGTTTCCATTTGAGTACGCATACAAGCCCGACGCGCCAGCGAGTGCATTCAAGTCGCACAGGAATAGACGCACTCGCTGGCGCGTCGGGCTTGTATTGGTTCCTGCCGCTCTTAGTTCATGCTTTCCGACTTCACCTTGGCCTTGAGTTCCTCAACCTTGGCCAGCGTTTTGTCGGGATTGGATTTCGCTTTCTTCTCGCAGCCTTTACAGCAGACGAAGACGGGTTGCTCGTTGACGACCAGCTTCAGCGGCGGCCCCATCGAACCGAGCGGCTCGGACGTCACCGCGCAGTAACCCTGAGCTTCCGCCAATGGTCGGTCTTCGTCGCTGAGCTTGGCAAAGTTCGCCTTTTGCTCCTCTTTTTCATTGTGCTCGGCGTGCTGAGCCTGCGGAGCGGCGGTCGGCGTTCCGTTTTGAGCCGAGCCGCAACCGGTCAGAAACAAAGCGAGCGATGCGATGCTCGCGGCAGACAGAATTCGAGGACTCATGGGATTCCTTTCTTGTGAGAAATGAACGGGACTCCGTTCGGACCAGTTTGGGTTAGCGACAATTTCGACAACCTCCTGTCGATCGAGACACGCGGCCGGCCTCCGGCGTCCGGTCGTAAAACGCCTCGCGCCGGACTGCGGATGCGTCCGACACAGCGACTTCATCTGCGACGATTTTCAAATACTTCTCCGGGTTCTTTTTCACGGCGGCGACGCAACTGTTGCAGCAGACTTCAATGCTCTCCCCAGCCACAGTGACGGGAATCGGCGGTCCCATCGAACCGAGCTTTTCTCCCGTCACCGGACACGTTTGTTGGACCTTCCCACGCGGCGCTTCGTCGGTGGCTTGGGCCTGCACCACGTCGCTTCGACGCGGCGGAACCGACCCGGCTCCTGACGAAACTCGACAACGACCACCGTGACAACCTCCACCGCGCGATGCGGCACAACCGACCGAGATCGTGGCCATCAACGCCACGACCACGACGACTCGACTGATGCTGAATCCGTTCATGGCAACCTCCACTTCCTTGTGAAGACTTTTTGCTGAGGGGTTATGAAAGACCTCACGAATGCGGCGGCCAGGAGCGGACCATGCGACAGACACACCGCACCGTGAGGCAGAACCAAAGTCCGAAGTGCCGCAGCCTCGGACCATTGTGTTATTGGCGCTTGACGTAGTCTGTTGGCTGCTTGATCTCGTCCGGCGTCGCTTTCGCCGTCTTGACGAATTCATCCACGCACGGCGGACAGCAGAACTCATAGGTCTTTCCATCCACGACCCAGACGAACTTCGGATTGGCCTTGGTCTTCGTGACGGGACAAATTTTGTCGCCCGGCTTGGGAAACATGTCGTGCGACGATTTGATCCCCTTGAACTTGACCGTCGCCGTCACGCCGCCGTTGGCCTTGATGTCTGCTTCCGTGTATTTGCCACCGGGCGTGAGATAGAGCTGCCGCTCGTCGTCATCTGCGACCCTGTTGGGCATCCCTTCGTCGTGTTCTTCGGAAGTGGACTTGAAGCCCAGCCGGAACCGCTCACCAGAGATCACGATGTTGGGAACCGTCACATCCAGATTCAGGCCCCACAGACCCTTCGGCAGCGTCCCCACGAACTGCGACGTGCGTCCTTCGACGTCGCCTTCTTGCGGTTCGGATTCGAGCGTGAACTGTTCCGCTTCGGATTCGCCTTCCGCCTTCACGAAGCCTTTGAGCGTCTGCTTCTCGACATCAATCACGCGCGACTCTTCCTTGCCAAGCGTGTAGAGCCGCAACACGCCTCCCTTCTCGAACACCGCTTCCGCGTGATAGCTGTCGCGCCCCAGCGAGATCATGATCCCGCCGTGAGTCCCCGCCTTGTGGCCATGCTCTTCGGCGATCGCAGTCGCTGCCGTCGCTGACGCGGGCACGACGCTCGTCGCTGACGGTGAGGATGAAGAAGGTGTCGCTGAGGTCGAGCTACGATCATCCGCGCAGCCGGAAACGAGAACGATTCCACTCAGCACCAAGCCACAGGCAATCCAAGCCTTTTGAGAAACCATGATCCGATCCTTTCCGGCCGCCACGCGCGCCGAATCACAAAGCCAATTGACCAACCAGTGACACAATCCCTCCGCAGCAC
>JANNDA010000691.1:0-4897 GCA_031387195.1 Planctomyces sp.
CGTTCGGCCAAATCCACCGCGCATCGTGGAGCACGTTTCCAACGTGCTCGGCTTTCTTCTCATCGTCTTTGTTTTCAACGATCGACTTTTCGGGCACGTTGGAAACGTGCCCCACGTTTCGCAACGCTCGCGCGACGGCACCGACTTGTCCTCCTTGTCCGCGTCCATCGACACGCAGCAGCGGCAGCGAGATCGGACGCCACGTATTCGTCAGCGACGTGACGGCATCGACGAATTGCTCGGCGGTCAGCCGTTTGGCCTGCGGGCCGCGAAACACAAACGGCTCGTCACCGGTCGGCGTCTCGTCAACGCCGACGGACGGAAGTTGATACGCTCGCGAGGTCGCCATCAGCCGCAGCGTGTGCTTGAGGTCGTAACCGTGCTCGACGAGATCGCTCGCCAGAAAGTCGAGCAGGTCTGCGTGCCACGGCTCGGCGTCGAGGTTGTCGAGCGGTTCGATCAACCCGCGACCAAACAGCTTGGCCCACAACCGATTCACGATCGCGCGCGCGAACCGACCGTTCTCCGGTTTGGTCAATAAGTTCGCGAGTTGCTTCTGCCGCTCCGGACGATTAGCCGTCGTCTCGATCTGTCCCAGTTGCGGATACAAGAATGAGACGGAAGACGCTTTGCCGGTCGGCTTATCGCAGCGATGCAGTTCCAGCGGCGAATCGGCAAACACCGACGCGAGCCCGTAAGCATCGGTCAACTTCCAGTCGTTGACGAAGCTGTCGTGACAGCTCGCACACTTCAGATTCGTGCCGAGAAAGACCTGAGCGATCGACTGCGCCGCTTGAATTTCTCGCCGCTGACTTTCGTTGACGGTCCCTCGCCACTTGATGCCGAACGTGAAACCTTCCGCACCGGGAGCCGCTTCGATCAGCTCGCGCACGAATTGGTCATACGGCTTGTTTGTCAGCAGCGACTCGTACAACCAACCGGTGATCTGCCGCCGTCCGCCGTCGATGAAGCCGGTCCCTTGGTAAGCGTTCCGCAGTAGATCATTCCAAAACGTCAGCCAGTGATCGGCGTAGTTCCGCCGGTCGTCGAGCAGCCGCTCAATCAACTTCGCTCGCTTGTCCGCCGACTCGTCTTGGTCAAAGGCGTCGAGTTCGGCTGGCGTTGGGAGCAGCCCGATGAGATCGAGAAACGCTCGGCGAGCGAACGAGCGGTCGTCGGTGAGTGGGGATTTGGAATCTGAAATCTCAGATTTGAGATTTGAAATCTGCGTGTGCAGAAACCGGTCGATCGGATTCGGCCCCGCCTGTTCTGCCTCACCGGCGGGAACGTCAGGCCGTCGCGGTTCGATCGGCGCTTGACGAAACAATTTGCCGAACGCGAAACCGTCTTCCCACGGCAAGTCGGCGTCGATCCAACGTTGCAAGGTTTCGATCTGAGTCTTCGTCAGCGGCTCCCCTTCCGGCGGCATTCGCTCGCCCGGATCGGTCGCTAAAACCCGTTTGATCAACGCACTGTCGGCACTCTTGCCGGGGACAACCACGCGGCCGCTCTCGCCCCCCGCGAGCAGACTTTGCCGCGTGTTGATCGAAAGGCCGCCCTTTCGTTGCGGGCCGGAATGACATTTCGCGCAGCGCTTGTTGAGGAGCGGCTGAATGTCGTGCGCGAAGTCGATAGCACGCGGCGCGTCAGCGCCGATGACAACCGGCGTCCCGATGAAGGTGATCGCGAGAATCAGACATCCGAAGAGTGAAGTCGATGAGCGTTGCATGAGGCTGTCTCTTGTTGGACCGAGCGTTGTGGCTGGCACTGAGTTTATCCCGGAGGGATCGCAGCCATTAGCCGGGGGTTGAGTCCGCTTGAGCGGACGATACCCCCGGTCAAACGGATTCAAAATGTCTCGCATCCTGGAGGGATGCCAGCAGCGATGAGATCGTGCCAACACACACCATCGCTGGCATCCCTTCGGGATGCAAATTCGGTTGCTGACTCGGAACCGGGGGTATCGCTCCGCTCAACCCCCGGCTAATGGCTACGATCCCTCCGGGATCAACCGCCAAATTACCGTGCTCACGAAAGAAGTTCGAGGAGGACTGAATGCCGCTGGAGCCGTTGCCGATTGATGAGGTCTTGCCGCAGGTTGTTGCTGCGTTGCAAACATCGTCGTCGATCGTCCTGCGAGCGCCGACGGGAGCGGGGAAAACGACTCGCGTACCGACAGCGTTGCTGGATGCGGGGTTGCTGGGCGAGCGGCGCGTCATCGTGCTCGAACCCCGACGAGTCGCGGCGCGAGCGGCGGCGCGGCGGATGGCGTTTGAACGCGGCTGCTCGCTCGGTGACGAAGTTGGTTTTCAAGTGCGGTTCGATCGGAAGTGGAGCCAGCGGACGCGCATTTTGGTCGTGACGGAAGGGACGCTCGTCCGCATGTTGCAGGACGATCCGTTTTTGGACGACATCGCGGCGGTGGTCTTCGATGAGTTCCATGAACGGAGCCTCGACACCGATCTCTCGCTGGGCATGGCTCGGCGTGTGCAACAGACCGTGCGTCCCGATCTGAAAATCGTGGTGATGTCGGCCACGTTGGGGGTCGAAGCGATCTCGCAGTTCTTGGGGGACTGCCCAATCGTCGTCAGCGAAGGGCGGCTGTATCCAGTTGAGATTGAGTACTCGCCGCGCGGCGACAACACGCCGTTGTCGGTCGCAGTGGCGAGTGCTGTCGGCAATGTGCTGCGGCAATCGCCGGGCGATCTGTTGGTCTTTCTGCCGGGACAACGCGAGATTCGAGAAACGGCACGCGGGTTGGATTCACTCGCGCGGCAGCACGACTTGTTGATCATGCCGCTGTACGGCGAGCTTCCTCCCGAGCAACAAGACGCGGCGCTGATGCGACAAGCCAAACGGAAGATCGTGCTGGCCACGAATGTGGCTGAGACCTCGGTGACGGTCGATGGAGTCACGGCGGTCGTCGATACGGGGCTTGCGCGGCAACTGCGGTTTGATCCAAACATCGGTTTGAATCGGCTCGACCTGCGCCCGATCTCGCGAGCGTCCGCCGATCAGCGTGCCGGTCGAGCGGGTCGGCAGCAGGCGGGCGTTTGCGTGCGGCTGTGGAGCGAACCGTCACAACGAGCTCGCCCGGAACAGACCGAGCCGGAGATTCGCCGTGTCGATCTCACGGGGCCGGTGCTGCAACTGAAAGCGTGGGGTGAGGCCGATGTGCTCGCGTTTCCGTGGTTCGAGCCGCCGCGTGCCGAGTCGCTTGCGCAGGCCGAGCATGTCCTACGACGACTCGAAGCGATTGATGAAATCGGCGACGTGACCTCGCTGGGCGCGATGCTCGCGAAGTTCCCCGTGCATCCGCGACTCGGTCGCCTGTTGATCGAAGGTGCTCGACTGGGACAGCCCGCCCGCGCGGCGCTGGCCGCCGCGTTGTTGGCGGAACGCGATCCGTTCGGCGGTGACGCGGCCGGGCCGGGAGACTCGCGGCAATCGCGACAGCACGGCGGCGCGGCGAGTTGTTCCGATGTCGTGGACCGCGTCGAAGCGCTGGAAGACTTTGAATGGAGCGGACGCGAGATGACTTCGTTCGGTCGAGTGAATCGCGGAGCCGCGCAGTTCTTGTTGCAGACGCGCGATCAATTGCTGAGATTGGTCGATGCCCGCGATCAAGAGAAGGTTCGTAGGACGGGCACTCTTGCCCGTCGCACGTTCGACGACGGGCAAGAGTGCCCGTCCTACAAAGACGAGGCGCTCGGTCGCGCGTTGCTCGCTGCGTTTCCGGATCGTTTGGCCAAACGCCGCGAAGCGAAGAGTCCGCGAGCGATCATGGTCGGCGGACGCGGCGTGCGGTTGAGTTCCAGCAGCCGCGTGACTCAAGGTGAGTTGTTTCTGTGCTTGGACGTCGATGCCGGAAATGCGGCAGCGACATCAGCCGCTCGCGGCCCGTGGTCCACGCCCACTGTCGGTGAGGCAATTGTGCGTGTTGCTTCGGAAGTCGATCGCTCGTGGTTGCCGGAGGAGTTGGTGACGGTCGCCACCGAGGTTTACTTCGACGAACCGACACAGCGTGTGCAAGCGCGACGGCAGGTCTGCTGGGAGGATCTCGTGTTGGAAGAATCTCCGGCCGCGCTTCCTCAAGGCGATTCGGTCGCGCGGATGCTGGCGGAGGCCGCGTGGCAACACTGGGATCGCATCCGCCCGCAGGACGATTCACCGGCCAGACGATTCGTCACGCGAATTCGCTGCCTGCATGAGTGGATGCCCGACTTGGAATTGCCTGTCTTCGATGATGCTCAATGGCAGTCGTTGTTGCCGTCAGTCTGTTCGGGCCGGCGTTCGCTCGCCGAGCTGGCCGATGCGCCGTGGTTGGACGTTCTGCAATCGCAACTGACACACCAACAACGACAAGCCCTCGAACGTGAGGTTCCTGAAAAACTTTCCGTCCCCAGCGGCAGCCAGATCACGTTGTTGTATGAACCGGGACGTCCGCCCGTTCTCGCCGTGCGGATTCAAGAGATCTTCGGTTTGAGGGACACACCGCGCGTCGCTCGCGGTCGCGTGAAGGTGCTGTTGCACCTGCTCGCACCCAATTATCGACCGCAGCAAATTACCGACGACCTCGCGAGCTTTTGGGCCAACGCCTATCCGCAGATTCGCTCCGAGTTACGGCGTCGATATCCCAAACACGCTTGGCCCGATGATCCGTTGACCGCATCACCGGAACGCAGGCCGGGGAGACGCGATCGCGGGTGAGCCCGCTGAAAAATGGGGCGGCGAAGCCGCAAGTACGTAGCCGTCACGCTCCGCGTGACGAGCCGAATGCTCACCAACGCTCTGTGAAGCGACCGGCTCGTCACGCGGAGCGTGACGGCTACGTACTTGCGGCTTCGCCGCCCCATTTTTCAGCGGGCTCACCCGCGATCGCGTCTCCCCGGCCTGC
>JANNDA010000694.1:0-5978 GCA_031387195.1 Planctomyces sp.
CCGTGGCCGGAGCCGGCATCGCCGACGCCGGAGCAGCACATGACGGAGCACAGCAACGCGATTGTACCGCGCAGCCGCCACAGCGACCGCCACTACATGCCTGAGCGTCGCAAACGCCCAAGCAAGTTCCACAAGCCAACACGGTCGAGAGACCGAACAATTTGAGAGTCGTCAACATGGCAAAGCCCTTTCGGAAATAGGACGCACGTCACCGCGCACGCGGCAAATCGGCGTCATCACCAGACAAGAACGGCGGCGAGTCCCTTGGGGAAACGCTCCCAACTCGCCAGCACCGTTCATCACTCACACGTCAAGCGCCACGCACACACGCGGCACGACCGACAGCCAACCGACTCACGCTGTTGAACGTCACGAACGCCCAATCGGAGCCGATTTCCCAAGAGGCGGCGCGAAACACGCCGCACACAAAAGCGGATTAGATCACCAAATGCTCAAAGACAATGACTCTGTCGAGCGGTGGTTTCTCACAACAGACACGCGACCAATCATCCTGCGAAGCGGTCAGCGAAATCACGGGAGCCTGCCAATCGCAAACGATCAGCGGCAGCCACAGCATGGCGACATCGAACCCAGAAACGTCGATTTGTTCGGCCAGTGTCGGGGCCGCGACTTGCTTGAGCGAGCAGCAACTTCCCGTTTTGGGATTCCTGAATTGCTGGCACGTCGGACAGTCGGATGACGGTCCAGTTTTTCGTACTGCCGACGATTCCTTTTGCGATGCCAAATGCTGTCGGCAGCAAGGCTTCAACAAGGAATTCGCGGGACTTGATTCGCCCGGTTTGCGGAAGCAGCATTCACAGAAGAGTTGTCCTTTCGCCGCCGCGCACTTGCATTCCATCTGTGGCAGTCCCGCGCCGAGGATGAATGGAATCATCCCGACGACGAGCACTTTCCAGAGGATTTTGCGGACTGCATTCATTATATCACCGTGGCGAAAACCAAAAACTTGTTGCCTTGTTCGATGCCAATGTCGCAGACAGGTTTCACGCGAACTTCGATATTTGTCAAGATCGCCTCGAAACTCTTTGGATATCGACTGCGACTTCATGGGACCGTGAATCAACGATTCCGAGAAGTCCCAATCTGCTCAAGGCAAGTCGCATACCGTCGAATCGACCACCCATACGTCAGAGTTTTGCAAGCCGTTGGCTGCTGTCGTGTCGAGCACGAATGCTTTCTCCCAAGGCATCCGCCGAGAACCGACTCGCACCATGTTTCGGCGGCAAGACGTGATTTCCCGCGACAATGTGCCCGATTGCTCGTGGAAATGAAGTCTCACCCGCAATTTGGCACCGCCATTGCTTTCTAGCACTCAGCCCACCGGTGTTGGTGAAGCTGAGAAAGCACCAAGCATGACGACCGCCCGAATTCAAACAGGCTTTTCCGTTTTGATCGTAGCGGTCGCTCTCATCGGATTTCCCTGGCGTTCCGCTGATTGCCGAGCCGGGGAATTGACCTGCCACTGCAAAGACTCCGTCTGCTGCTGCGTTCGCACGTCCAACGCCAACGGTTGGCAAGTGGTCGAGTCGCGGTCGTTTCGGATTCATCACGTCGGCCAGCTCGCCGTGGCCGAGCGGCTTGCCCCGGTCTGCGAACGAACTCGCCAATCGCTGCGCGAACGCTGGCTCGGCGAGACCAGCAACTCCGCATGGTCCCTCAAGTGCGATCTGTTTCTGTACCCGTCCGGCAAAGAGTTCCAACGCCTGACGCACTTCCCCGCCGAGACGTGGGGCTTCGCCGATCTAGAAGTGGGCGACCGGAAAGTGTGGATGCGCCGCTTGCATCTCCGCACCGACGACGCAACTCACGTCAACAAACTGCTGGTCCACGAACTGACGCACGTCGTCCTGGCCGACTACTTCGCCGAACATCAAGTCCCACGCTGGGCCGATGAAGGCATCGCTGTCCTCTCCGAACCAGCCGAGCGACGAACCAAACTGCGTGAGTGGCTCAATCAAGAGGCCAAGCAAGGCCGACTGTTCTCGTTACCAGAACTCACGAAGCAACGCTCCGTCCCGCAAGACAAGCGACTCGGCGAACTCTTCTACGCACAGAGCGCCGCACTCGTCGAGTTCTTGCTCACCGAACGAAAACTTTCCGAATCCGAATTGCTCCACTTCGTCGCCGACAGCGAAGCTCACGGCTTTCTCGAAGCTGCCCGCCGCCAATTCCCCGACTCGGTCGCCGATCGTTGGGAATCCGACTGGCGAGAGTGGCTGGTCACTCCGCGCGTTGAGATCAAGGTCGCGGAGACTGACCGACGCAACGCCGACCCCGCTTCAAAGCCGATCGTCCTAGCCGACTGACGCAGCTTCGCGATGGTCGCTGTGTAGCAACTCTTGGGCACGCCCTTGAGCAACACGATCTTTGATCGAAGGGAATTGGCCGCCCATCACACGAAGATGGTTCCGCCGTGGTTCTGAGGCGAGGTAGTTTGGCACGATTGCTCCGCCGCAGCGATGGGTGGAAACCCACGGCGACCTTCGGCGGTCGCTCTACGACCAAGGACAAGAACCAAAATACGCGCACCCGATTCCGCGTTCCCATCGCAATGGAAGACATTGGCGGTACATTGCAGCCGCTGGATGTACTTGGCATTCGCACGACAGCGCTTGACTCAACAGTCTCGAAGTTTAATTCGGAGGAGTTTTGGATGGGTGGCAACACCGTCGGATCGCAGTCAGAGATGATGCGTCATTGGAGTCAGATCGACGTCTCGCACATTGTGTTGATCGTGGTGGTTGCCTGGTTGGCGAACGTGCTCATTCAGCGAATCGTGCCGTGGGCGGTGCGAAAGATTTGGCCGCACACGCGGTTCTTTCTGCTGCCGTGGGTTCCGTTATTGCGGCTGATCATCCTCGTGGCGGCGGTGGTCGGCATCGCGCCCTTGGTGGTCAAGCCCACGCCAGAAAATCTGTTGGCGTTGTTTGGTGCTGGCGGCTTGGCGATTGGCTTCGCCTTCAAGGATTACTTGAGTTGCCTGTTGGCGGGGATCGTGTTGCTGATCGAGCGGCCGTACCGAGTCGGCGATTGGGTGCAGATCGGCGACACGTTTGGCGAGGTCACGCAGATCGACCTGCGAACCGTTTCCATCCGCACTCCCGACGACAACCAAGTGCTGATTCCTCACGCCACGATCTGGACCACGCCGATCTCCAATGCGACGTGTGGCCAGCACGAATTGCTCTGCGTGACGAACTTCTATTTGCAACCCGAACACAACGGCGCGACGGTTTGTGACGCCTTGCACAACGTCGCGCTGACCAGCGTGTACCTCAAGCCCGATCGGAAGATCGTGGTCGTGGCGGCTCAACGCCCGTTCGGCCTGCACTACAAAATCAAGGCGTACCCGAAAGACGCTCGCGAGCAATTCCTATTCATCAGCGACCTGACCATTCGCGGCCACGACGCGCTGCGTCAAATGGGCATCCAACCCATCACTGTTCCCACGGCCGTGACGTGAGTTTCGTCGCACACCCAACCCCGCGCTCCTGATGTCACCTGCGGTTCAGTCCCGAAGGGGCGATCCTATGCCACGTCGTGGCGGAGAACACTCCCAGCGAGACCGATAGATGCCGTCCGTCGCGGAGCGACATTTGATGGTCGCCGTGGGTTTCAACCTACGGATGGCGATGACACAGGAATGATTCGTCGCGGAGCGACGATGGAAGGCGGGGGGCATCGGCGCGAATGAAATTGATCGCTGATCGTGTGGCGATGGTTCGATCGTCGCTCCGCGACGAGATGGTTTGGCGGGATGGCCGACCGTGGGTTGAAACCCACGGCGACCTTCGGCGGTCGCTCTGCGACCAAGGACATGAACAAAAAGTTCCACATCAACCCCAGTTTCATTCGTTGTCCACATCGCTGTGGTAATTGAATTCCACTTTGCTCTGGGTGACGATCTCGTCCATGACCCGCTTGATTTCCGTTCGTGGTGATGACGGTCTTCAAGCAGTCGAGCAGCCGAGGAATGTTGATGATTTCCTCAATGGCCTGCATGTAGCCGGCAACGACGGCTTCGATCTTGTATCGAACTTTCGCTTGGGTCTTGATGGCTTGTTCGATTTCAGAGACCGAGTCGTTCGACTTGACGACGAAGGTCAGCGGGAAACGCTGAATCTTGTCGATGTCCAAGAAGTACTTGCTGACATCGACTGTCTCGGTGACTTGGAAGAACCGACCCAATGGTCGCATCACAAAGTCGATGCCCCCGTCATTGGCATTCGTGCGACCGGTCTTGAAGAGCGTCAGATTTTCTTCACGGATCGCTTTTTTCTTAGCCATAGCCCAGCCTCTTCAGATTTGTCTCATTCACCGCTCGCGGCTTGAAAGCGTACACGAGGCCGACGTCTCCTTCGATGCCGCGAATGAGGTAGTTCTTGGCGATGATGACGTCCTGCTTGCGGACGCGTGAGTCGCTCCAGGTCGTGAGCGCCATATTCGGCTGGGCGGAGTCGGCACGTCTCACGATCAACTCCGCGGCGGTGTGCCGGGTCGCGGCGTAGAGCAGCTTGTTCTGAACCTCAGCGAAGAAAAGCTGCGTATCCTGCTCCCGGACTTTGTAATCCGAACTGAGCGTAGAGAAGTCGCGAACCTTCTGGTAGAAGCGCTTTTCCGAAGCGTGGATCTCGCGAATCCGCACCAGCAGCTCGTCGAAGTAATTCCAGCCACCGGGATTCTTGAGCCGCTCGTCATCCATGACGAACACTTTGACGATGAACTCCCGCAGATGCGCCGTCGCCCATTGCCGGAACTGCGTGCCGCGCGGCGAGCGGCCCCGGTAGCCGATCGCGAGGATGAGATCGAGGTTGTAGTACGTGATGGTGCGGCTCACCTAACGGCCACCCTCGGATTGAACTGTTAAGGATTCCTTAACAGTTGCCTCCGGGGCCAATTCTCCTTCCTTGAAAATGTTCTTGGTGTGGATCGAGATGTTGTGCTTGGTCGTCTGGGATAGTTCGGCAATCTCAAGTTGCGTCAGCCAGACCGTCTTTCCATCGGACCGCAGTTGCATCCGGGTCTGGCCGTCTTCGGAGGCGTACAGGATTAAATCGCTCATACGTCGGCCCCTTTGGTTTTGCGTTTGACCGGGTTGTTGGTTCGGACTCGATGGGTGCGTATCACTCGGCCTTCTTCGTTTTCTTCTTGTTGGCCTTCTTCTCTCCTGGATCGTTGGACTTCCACCAGTCTGGGCCTTCGGCTTCGATCTCGGTGTTGAGTTTGACGAGGGCGGTTTTCATTTCTTCCAACTTCGCGGGCTGGGTTGCGCTGAGTTCCGTATTCTCCTGCGGATCGTTTTTGAGATCGTACAGCTCGAACTGTGTGAGCGGTTCGTCGGCGAGGATCTTCCAGTCGCCGATTCGCATGGCCGTCTTCAGCGGACCCGGTGCGATGACGCAGCGCCAGTAAAGCGGGCGAGCGCGTTCGACCGCTCGGCTTTCGATCGCGGCCAGTAAATTGCCGCCGTCCAGAATTCGGTCCGTCGGCAATTTCGCACCGGCGATCCCGACGGCCGTGACGAAAATGTCCGAGCCGATCACCGGCACATCGCTTGTCGTTCCGGGCTGAGTCTTGCCCGGCCAGCGCACGATGCCGGGGACGCGGATGCCTCCTTCATAAACGGCTCGCTTGCGACCGCGCAGGCCGCCCGTCGAGCCGCGGCCGGGGGACTTGATGCCATCTCCTTCGGGGCCGTTGTCGGAGGTGAAGAAGACAACTGTGTTGTCCGCGAGGTTCAACTCATCGAGTGTCCGCATCAGTTTCCCGAACGCATGATCGAGCTGCGTGACGTTGGCGTGATGCTCGCACTGCACGTCGTCGGTGAGGTCAGGGTATTTGGCTTTGAACTCGGGCGCAGACTTGATCGGGTAGTGCGGCTCGTGAGCCCACACGGACAACAAAAACGGCTTCGACTTGTCGCGATGCTGCTTCAGCCAAGTGGTTGCTTCCTCGAC
>JANNDA010000720.1:0-4538 GCA_031387195.1 Planctomyces sp.
CACGAGTTTCGGGGAGCCTGTCCGAAACCAACGGTGGAATCGGCGGGCAAGGTCTGTCCGTTTTGTCCCGGCAACGAGCAGCTCACCCCGCCGGAAATCTTTCGCGTACTGGCGTGGGGGTTGCCGAAGCCGGCCGACTGGCGCGTGCGCGTGATTCCGAACCGGTTCCCCGCGCTGAGCATCGAAGAGCCGATCGACGGTGGCACCGACGATTCGCCGATCTTTCGACATCGCGGCGGCTGTGGAGCACACGAGGTCATCATCGAGTCTCCCGATCACGACGTCTTTCTCGCGCAGCAGCCTGTCGAACAGATTGAAGCGTTGCTGCACACGATGCAGCAGCGGCATAACGATCTGCTGCGCGATCCTCGCTTTCAGATGATCGTGCTCTTCAAGAATCACGGAGAGGGAGCCGGCACGTCGTTGCGACACCCGCACTGCCAGTTGATCGCCACGCCCGTCGTGCCGCGGATGTTGCGCACGAAACTCGGCATCGCCGAGGATTACTACGACATGACCGGTCACTGTTTGTACTGCGTGCTGCGGCAAGACGAACTCGAAGCCAGCCAGCGCGTGCTCGTGCAGAATTCCGAGTACGTCGCGGTCCTGCCGTATGCCTCGCATGTGCCCTTCGAGACCTGGATTCTGCCGCAGACGCATCGCGCCTCGTTTGGCAATGTCGAAGCGGCCAAGCTGCGACCGCTGGCGGAGATTCTCAAATCCGTTCTGCAAAAACTTTCGGACGGATTAGACAACCCCGACTACAACCTGACGATCAACACTGTCCCGCGCGGCGACGAAGACAAGAGTTACTTCTTGTGGCACATCGAAATCCTGCCGCGTCTGACGACACCCGCCGGTTTTGAACTCGGCAGCGGCATGTCGATCAACACGGTCCTCCCCGAAGAAGCGACCGCGTATTTGAAAACGGTGGATGTGAAGTAGATCAAACGCGATCCGCGTCGCCCTGGGCGATGTGGTCCGAAGTGCCCGCTCTTCCGTGCCGATCACGCAGCAGTCTTTGGTTCGCCAGGCCGAACGGTGAGCACCGAGCAAGGTGCGCGTCGCACAACATTCTCTGCAACGCTGCCCAGCAACAAGTGCGAGAAGCCGCTGCGGCCGTGAGTACACATCACGATCAGATCGCTGCCCGTCTCTTGCGCGTATTGTACGATGTGCGCGATCGGCGAGCCGCTTCGCATCTGGCGTACGACCTTGAGCGTCGCGAAGCCTTCGGGCAGCGGCCAAGCATCCAACGCGGTGCGCGCCTTTTGACGGATCATCGTCTCCCACGACATCGCCTCGTTGAACGGCGGGCCGAGATATGGGTACGGGTTCGACAGCCCTGCGACCACGTGCAGCAGATGTAACTCCGCACCGAATCGCTTGGCCCACTCGCACGCCATCGCCAACGCCGGCCGACACTCGTCGCTGAGGTCCGTCGGACACAGAAGTTTCTTGATCGTCGCCATGATGTGAGTCTCCGAAACTAGCCCGACGCGCCAGTGAGGGGTCTTTCCTCCAAACCCTCGCTGGCGCGTCGGGCTGGTGTGATCACGCAAAACTCCAACTCATTCCGGTCGCCGCAACACGAGAATCGGGCAGTTCGCGTGCCGCAGCACTCGCTCGACCACTGATCCCAGCAGCAGCCGCTTCACGCCGTGATAGCCGTGCGACGGCATGACGATCAGGTCGGCCTGAACTTCGTCCGCATAGTCTGCGATCAGCAAACCAGGATCGCCCTCCCGAATGACCGCCTTTACTCCGGCGGCGTTCTTGCCAACAAGGAATTTTGCCAAGTGCTCGTGCGCGGTTTGCATCCGCGTGGCCGGGTCATCCAACGCCCAGCCCTCCGCATAATTGAACGCAATCGGTGGTGTCGCGACGTAGATCACATGCAAGTCTTCCGGCTTCGCCACCAGCGTCAGCCCAGTCTTGAGCGCGTCCGCGGAGGCCGTCGAAAAGTCCACCGGCACAACCACGGTTTTCTTGGGGAGCCAACTCATGATCTTCTCCAATCTTGAAAAGCGACGAATCGAAGGCTTCGTCATTCATCAGACCGTCTTCAGGACAGGCTGTTGCAGGACGCTCTGCGTGACATTGATGACTGCGCGATCAGGACGCACCGTCAAGACCGAGCAAGGAGCGTGTTGCACGACTCGTTCCGCGACGCTTCCCAGCAACACATGCGGCAGTCCGGTGCGACCGTGAGTCCCGATCACGATCAGGCCGATCGCGTGCTCCTTCGCATATTGCACGATCGTGTCGTATGTCGAACCGATTTGGACCACCCGCACCACTGGCTTGCCAGTAGCCCACGCGGTCGGTGGGGTCTTTTGGATTTCCTCTTCGGCGCTGTTGATCACATCCTCCAAAACTTTAGGTGGGACCATCACGGCAGCGGCCGTCTGCGGCATCATCAGAAAGAAGTCGCTGAGGACGTGCAGCACATGCAGTTCGGCCCCGAATTGGTCGGCCAAGTCGCAAGCACACTTCTCGGCGGCCTTGCTGAGTTCGCTGAAGTCCGTCGGAAACAGAATGCGTTGAACGTTCACGGGAGTCTCGTCGTAGGTTGGGATTCCATCCCGACCGGTCTCGTTCGGGATGGAATCCCAACCTACTTTGCGAACGCCGTTCCGAGCCGGTGAAAGTTCCCAGAGATTGCCCGATGAATCCTCAAGGCACGAGCACAGCGGCTCCGCGCAGCCGCCCTTTTCGCAACGCCGACAACGCTTCGTTCGCGGCACTCAGTGCGAAAGTCTGGACTTCGGTCCGCACCGGCACTTGCGGAGCGAGTCGCAAGAACTCTTCGCCGTCGCGGCGAGTCAGATTTGCGACCGAGCGGATGACTCGCTCGCCCCACAGCAATTCATACGGAAAACGCGGGATGTCGCTCATGTGAATGCCGCCGCAGACGACGACTCCGCCTTTGTCGAGACAACGTAACGCCTGCGGCACCAGAGCACCGACCGGCGCGAACAAGATCGCCGCGTCGAGCAATTCCGGCGGACGATCTTCTGAAGAACCCGCCCACGTCGCTCCCAGTTCGCGAGCAAACTGCTGAGCCGCGTCATCACCCGGCCGAGTGAATGCAAAAACTTCTCGCCCCTGAAACCGCGCGACCTGAGCGACGATGTGCGCGGCGGCTCCGAAACCGTAAATGCCCAGCCGGCGCGCGTCGCCGCACATCACTAGTGAGCGATATCCGATCAAGCCCGCACACAACAGCGGAGCCGCCTCGGCATCCGAGTACGCCGACGGGATCGGAAAACAAAACCGCTGATCGGCCACCGTGAACTCGGCATAGCCGCCGTCGAGTTGATAGCCGGTGAACCGCGCCGCCTCGCAGAGATTTTCTTGCCCGTGCCGGCAGAAGCGACATTCGCCGCATGTGCCACCCAGCCACGGCACGCCGACGCGGTCTCCAAGTTGAAAGCGTTCGACACGCTCACCGGCCGCTTCGACGACTCCCACAATCTCGTGGCCGAGGATTAACGGCAGCTTGGGCTGCGTCAGTTCGCCGTCGCAGACATGCAAGTCGGTGCGGCAAACTCCACAAGCCTTCACGCGCAACAGCACTTGATCCGGCCCTGGCTCCGGCAGAGCGCATTCGGCCCAACGCAACGGCGACTGCGATTGCTCAAGCAACATGGCACGCATGGCAATGACCCCTCGCTCGGTGTTTGGCACAGCGAGTGCAAGATAGCACACCGTCGCTCCCCGGCGTGCTCACCGGGAAAGCTGTTTGTCCCACGTTGTTACTCGCAGAAAGGTGTTGCCATGAAGACTCTAAAAATCCTGTCTGTTTCGAGTTTGTTGGCCCTGTGTTTCGTGTTGATGTCTCACGTCGTGTTCGCTCAAGCGGACGCCGGCGCGAAGATTCGCGGAGATGCGTGGAACGGTGGTCGAGTTCAGACCTATCAGCGTCACGCGCAGGACCGATCGCAGATGCTCTATCAATACGCGCAGCCGCAATCGGCAGTCTCGAAGCAAGAAGCCAAAGAACTTGTCGGTGGCATCAAGAAGGATCTCGCGGAGGCGGACAAGGCGCTGGCGAAGCTCAAGGCCGATCATGCCAAGGAGCCGGAAGTCGTCAAGCAGATCGCGTTGATTGAAAAGCATCACGCCAAAGCCCACGAAGTCTGCGGCATGGCGGAAGAGCACTGCTTGAAGGAGCACGGCGATCTCGTCGCCATTGCGGACTGCTGTGCCGACATGTGGCATGAAATTGACCACGCCCAAGTCGAGACGCAGAAGCTCTTGAAGATGCTCAAGATCGACAAGCTCCCGGTTCCCAAGAAGGCGGACAAGAAGGCAGGTGCGGAAAAGAAGACCGAGAAGAAGGCCGACAAGTAGGGCACGCGACGATGTGCGAAAGTGAATGCTGAACGTCACGAAACCCGCCCTCGCCGTTGTTCTGATCGCGGGTTTCTGTGTCCCTATTCACCGTCGAGGGCCGATGCAAAGTGTCCGTGAAAGAATTGGCGAGCGGGGCGGCGTCAGCCCCCCGGTTTTCAGCGGCCATCGTGCCCACCGGG
>JANNDA010000740.1:0-3108 GCA_031387195.1 Planctomyces sp.
TCTGCGAGCAACAGCTCCGACAGGACTGGCCGATGTCGCGGAAGCGGAGCTGGCAAAAGTCCCCGGCCACGATGCGTTGATCGCGCGGATTCGGAGCTACGAATTGGCGGCGAAGATGCAGCTCGCGGTGCCGGAGGTCAGCGATCTCGGAGCGGAGACGGCGGCGACTCAAGAGGCTTACGGATTGAATGACAAATCGATCGTCGATTTCGGACGAAGCTGTTTGCTGGCGCGACGCTTGTTGGAACGCGGCGTGCGGTTCATTCAGATGTTTTCCGGCGGAGCGTTCGGCTCGCCACGCATCAACTGGGACGGCCACGAAGACATGCGTGAGAATCACGCGCGCGAGGCAATCCGCATCGATCAACCGATTGCCTCGCTGATTCGCGATCTGCGTTCTCGCGGGATGCTCGACGACACGCTGATCGTGTTTACGTCGGAGTTCGGTCGCACGCCGTTCGCACAATCGGCAGCGGGAGTGCTCGGAGCGGGCCGCGATCACAATCAATACGGCTTCACCGTCTGGATGGCCGGAGCGGGGCTCAGGCACGGCATGGCGTATGGCTCGACTGATGAGGTCGGCTGGAAGGCGATCGAGGACCGCGTTTCGTGGCACGATTTTCACGCCACCGTGCTGCATCTGTTGGGCATCAATCACGAGCGGCTGACGTACTACCACAACGGCATCCAACGCCGCCTGACGAACGTGCATGGCGAAGTCGTACAGGGCATTTTGGCCTGAGTTGTGAAGGAGGCCATAAGGCTTGCTGGTTTTGAATACTTGGTTCGGGAGGTGTCCGTGCGACGTTGCTCAACATTTCTCATGATCGTCTGCGGTTTGCTGGCTTGGTTCGCTGCCCTAGTCGCGACTGCGGCCGATGCGCCGGCAGTGTCGTTCGACCGTGATGTGGCTCCGCTGCTGGCTCGGTGTTGTTTGGATTGCCACAACGGGACGGAGAAAAAAGGGGGACTCGACTTGTCTCGCGTTGAGGCAGCGGTGAAGGGAGGCGAATCGGGTGCAGTGATCGTTGCGAGCAAAGCGGCAGAGAGTCTGCTGTGGCAGCGCGTGCGCGACGGCGAGATGCCGCCTAAGAAGCCGCTGCCGAAGGAAGAAGTCGAATTGCTGCGACGATGGATTGATGCGGGAGCCAAATGGGGAACGTCGCCGATTGATCCGTTTGTGTTCACGACAGGCGTTCGAGCCGGATACGACTGGTGGTCATTGAAGCCGGTCGTTCGGCCGGAAGTGCCGCCGCTGCCTGAGTTCAAATCTCAAATCTCAGATTTGAAATCTCAGAGCAAGCATCCGATTGATCGCTTCGTTTGGAAGAAGCTCGCCGATGAAGGACTCTCGCCGTCAGTTGTCGCCGAACGTCGCGTCTTAATTCGTAGGCTGTCGTTTGACTTGATCGGACTGCCGCCGACTCCCGAGCAAGTGGCGACCTTCGAGAAGGATGAATCGCCAGATGCTGATGGCAGACTGGTGGATCAATTGCTCGATTCGCCGCACTTCGGAGAACGCTGGGCTCGGCATTGGCTCGACATCATTCGCTTTGGTGAAAGTCACGGGTTCGAGCGGGACAAGCTCCGCAACAACTCGTGGCGCTATCGAGATTGGTTGGTCAACGCGTTCAATCGCGATCTGCCGTATGACGAGTTCGTGCGACTGCAATTGGCCGGCGATGTGCTTCGTCCCGATGATCCGAACGCGATCATCGCCACCGGGTTTCTCGTGGCCGGCGCGTATGACGATGTCGGTCAGACTCAGCAGAGTGCAGCGATGCGAGCCGTTGTACGGCAGGATGAGATGGAAGATTACGTCAGCACCGTCGGTGAGACGTTTCTGGGTCTGACGGTGCATTGTGCTCGGTGCCACGATCACAAGTTCGATCCGATCTCGTCGCGCGATTATTACCGCATGGCGGCGGCGCTGGCGGGAGTGAAGCCGGGTGAGCGAGATCTGCCGAATCTCAAATCTCAGATTTCAAATTTGAAATCTGAATCGACGGATCTGAAATCAGCGTTGCAGCGTCAATTAGAGACGCTGACGTCACGGCGGACGGCACTCGAAGCCGACGCTCGCCAAGCGATCCTGGCCGAGCGGCAGAAGCGGTTCGACAAGAAGATCGCTCCGCCGACGCCGATCGCACGTTGGGAGTTCAATACGGACCTGAAAGACTCGATGGGCGAGTTGCTTGGGGCGGCTCACAACGGAGCGAAGCTGCAAGAGGGTGCGTTGCGGGTGAACGGTCGGCAGCAATTCGTGGCGACTGCTCCGCTGACGACGCCGTTGAAGGCGAAGACATTGGAAGTTTCTCTCCGACTGGATCACTTGCTGCAACAAGGGGGCGGAGCGATCAGCATTCAGACGCTCGACGGGACAAGATTCGATGCGATCGTGTTCGGTGAACGCGAGCCGCTGCGGTGGATGGCTGGCAGCGAAGGTTACGCGAGAACTCAAAGTTTCCAAGCAGCAGATGAGAACAGCGCGGACAAGCAGCTTGTGCATCTCGCGATCGTTTACGCCGCCGATGGCACGATCACGGGATATCGCAACGGACGTGCTTACGGTCAGCATTACAAGAGCAATGGCCCGATCACGTTTGAAGCCGGGGCTGCTCAAGTGGTGTTTGGCTTGCGGCATGGACCCGCCGGTGGCAACAGGCATCTCGCGGCCGCGATTGATCGAGCAGCTTTGTATGACCGCGCACTCTCGGCTGGTGAAGTCGCGGCGGCGGCGGGTGTCTTCAGTGATGACATCGGCGAGCCGGAATTGCTGGCTCGGCTTTCGGAGGCGGCTGTTGCGGAACGATCGCGGTTGAAGTTTGAGATCGAGCATCTGCAAAAGCAGCTGGCTCGTGCGACGGAGAATCGCGCGTATGCGATTGCTCCGAAGACGCCTGAGCCGACGTTTGTGCTGCATCGTGGGAGCACGACTTCGCCGGGAGAAGAAGTGGCGGCAGGGGGCGTGGCTGCGGTATCGATCACTCCGCCCACAATTCTCCCTCTCCCCGGCATCGGGGGAGGGGGGGGGGCCCCGCCCACACACACCCCCCCAAGAAGTGGGGGGGGGGGGGGGGGGAGAGCCAGGGGGGGGGGGGGCGGGGG
>JANNDA010000780.1:0-7042 GCA_031387195.1 Planctomyces sp.
CGAGGCGAAGGTCGGCTTGCAGCATCTTTACGAACTGCAAGAGGAAGCGTTGAAGCTCGCGGAGTTGATGGCTCACGAACACCGTAGCACGGGCGGCTCGCCTGTGCCGAATGAGCAGGCGGGCCGCCTACTCTACGATGAAAAAGAATCCGAGCGGCTTCACAAACGATACGACTTCATCCAGCACGAACTGCAACGACTCGATGCGTATCACATCGACCATCGCGTCGATGAGATTCTGCACGGCTTGGGTTTTGAGAAATCGGAGTACGATCGGCCGCTGCAAACTTTCAGCGGCGGGCAGAAGAATCGCGTGTTGCTCGCGCGGCTGTTGCTGCGATCGCCCAACGTGATGCTGCTCGACGAGCCGACGAATCATCTCGACATCGCCGCCACCGAATGGTTGGAGGATTACCTCGCCCGCTGCCACGAGGCGATGATCATCGTCAGCCACGATCGCTATTTTCTTGATCGAGTCACCAACCGCATCCTCGAAATGTTTCGCGGCAAGGTGACCGATTATCCCGGCAACTTCTCGCAGTATTGGCGGCTGCGCGAAGAACGCACCGAGCTGGCGAAGAAGACCCACGTCGCTCAGATGGAGGAGAAGGCGAGGCTCGAAGAGTTCATTCGCAAGAACATCGCCGGGCAGAAGACGGTTCAGGCTCAGGATCGGATGAAAAAACTGGAGAAGCTGGAAGCGGCGATCGTCGATGTCCCGCAAGAGATTCCTCGGCTGCATTTACAGTTCGGAAAGCCGACGCGAACCGGTGACGTGGTCATTGATGCGAACAATCTGACGAAGGGCTTCGTCGCCGGTCAGCCGCTGTTTCGAGACGTCAGCGTGCGCGTCAATCGCGGCGACCGCATCGGCATCCTCGGTCCCAACGGAGCGGGTAAGACGACGTTCCTCCGCACGCTCATCGGTGAACTGAAACCGGACAGCGGCCAAGTTCGCTTCGGCACGAACGTCAAGCTGGCGTACTACGACCAGAACCTGCAAGGCATCCCTTACGACACCAACGCCATCGAAGCGGTCCGCCCGCCCGACAATCCGGAGTTCGCTCCCGAACGTACGCGAGACTTGCTGGCTCAATTCGGGATGCGTGGTGCCATCGTCTTCCAAACGATCGGAACGCTGAGCGGAGGCGAGAAAAGCCGCGTCGCCCTCGCGCGCATCGCCGCGTTGAACGCCAATCTGATGATCCTCGACGAGCCCACCAATCACCTCGATTTATGGGCGCGAGCCTCGCTGGAAGACGCCTTGAAGCGGTTTGAAGGGACGCTGCTGTTCGTTAGCCACGACCGTTATTTCTTGGACCAAGTCGCCAACAACGTCATCGTGCTCGACCCCGTCGTCGGCGAACCGGGCTGGAAGTTTTTTGAGGGAAACTATTCGGCGTTCGTCACGTTCCGCAAAGCGGTCATGGCCGATGATAGGGGGCAGGATTCAGGAGGCAGGGGACAGAAATCAGACGGGGGCGGATCGAGCGATCGACAGTCAGCCGGTAACACGACTGACTCTGGGCAAGAACGCCGCAAGCAAAAGCGGAAATTCCCGTATCGCAAAGTCGATGACATCGAAACCGAGATCGCTCTGAAAGAAGAAGAGCTGCCCTCTCGCGAGGCGGATCTCTGTAATCCAGAAATCCTCCGCGACGGTCGCAAAGTCAAAGAGGCGGTGACCGCCGTCGATCAACTCAAAGCAGACTTGGCCCGACTGTACGAGCATTGGGAAGAGGCGGTCGAATTGAATTGAGTGTTGATGGCCGCTGATTCCGTTATTCGCCCCCACTGACCCCGCGTCAGTGGAGCGATGATTGGAAGTTGTGCAGCATCATGGCGCTCATAGCCGGCAATCACCGCTCCACCGACCAAGGTCGGCGGGGGCGAGGCTGCGGAACCAAGATTAAGGCATATCGACCATTTGCCAGACGCCGCGCACGTGAATGTTTCGAGCCGCTGCTCAGGCCGATACATTTCCGCGACGTTTCCTCGCCCGAAATTGATGTTCGGTGCGTCGTGCAACAAACGACCTTTGAGGTGTTCCCGTGCCGAACGTGTTGGATGAGATAGTCGCTCACAAGCGAACCGAGATTGCGGAAGCGACGCAGCGAACGCCGTTCGACGTTTTGCAGAAGCAACTGTCGAGTGCTCCGCCGGTGCGAGACTTTGTGGCGGCGTTACAAGTCGCGTCGGCGAAGTTCGGCGTGGGGATGATCGCCGAAGTTAAGAAGGCGTCGCCGTCAGCGGGATTGATTCGAGCGGCCTTCGATCCGGTGGCGATCGCGGAGACTTACGCTGCGAGCGGTGCCGCCTGCATTAGTTGCCTGACCGACGAGCGATACTTTCAAGGCCGTTTGGAATACCTGAGCGCGATCCGGCAGGCGGTTTCATTGCCGGTGCTGCGGAAAGACTTCATCGTCGATCGCTATCAAGTGCTGGAAGCTCGCGTGGCCGGAGCGGACGCGATCCTGCTGATTGCCGAGTGTCTCGACAATTGCCAATTGCGGGATCTCTATTTCTATGCGTCCGAGTTAGGCATGGAATGCTTAATCGAGCTGTATGAGCCGGAACACCTTGATCGCATCCTCGCGTTGGAAGCACCGCTGGTCGGCGTCAACAACCGCAACCTGAAGACGATGGTCACCGACTTGGATCACACGATCCGACTGGCCCCACAGATCGTTCCGCACGCGCTGCTGGTCGCTGAAAGCGGCATCAAAACGCGAGCCGATGTCGAACGCCTGCAAGCGGGCGGCTGTCGAGCAATCCTCGTGGGTGAGTCGCTGATGCGCTCAGCCGACATCGGCAGTGCGGCGCGAGCGTTGCTTGGTCAGTGACCGAAACCGCGGCCGTCATACAAGCCCGAAGCGCGAGCGAGTGACAATCGCTGAGTTCCCTCGCTTGCGCTTCTTGTACCGAGTAATCGGTTCAAAACATGACCTCGCTTGTTTCCGGATCGTGCCGCTTCGACAATCCGCGCCGTTGGTGATTGCGGCGATTTTGCACGTTCTCTCTTCTGAGTTGAGGAGTCATCTCATGCGACAAATTGTTTTGTGTTTGGCGGCGGCGAGCTTGTTGGGCTGCGGCGAATTCCAGAAGGCGATGGACGCGCCGCCGCAACAAAATGCAGCGAAGCCGGGTGATGTCCCAGTCGCGCAGAATGCGGCTGGTGGCGCTCCGGCGCATGCTCAACCCGTTGCTGCTCCTGTGGCTCAGCCCACGGAACCAGCGAAGAAGACCGGCTCGATCCTGGGTAAGACGGATGGAAAGATCGTCGATTTGGTCGAAGCCAAGAAGAATCCCAAGATCGTGGAGATTGACGGCAAAATTGTCGGGAACGATCCGTTGACCGCCTCGTTCAATTCCTACGTCTCGATCACGTCGAAGGCCAGCGTGCTAAACTTCAAACATCAGATGGACATCATGAAGGAGATCAACGGTGGCAAAGACTATCCACCGTTCAAAGAGGCCATGCAGTTGATGAAGCAAATGAATGTGCAAGTCGCATCGCAGCCGCCGTGGCAGATGTATGGCTACGACGCGAAGACCGGCGGGCTCGTGCTGTTGGAAGACAAAGGGGAAAAAATTCGGCTCTACAAGGTCAACAATATCCCCATCGAAGAGGGCGACAAGCAGTACGACACGCCGTAAGAGGCTGTGCATTTTTTACGTCCGAGAGTGGGCGATAAGAAGTAGGGTGGGACCAGCGGCGCTTCGCCGCGCCGGCCCACCATTTTCGTAATCAACGAGCGTGTTGTTGATTCCCGTGTGGTGGGCTACGAGACTGAATTGTTCATCGCAATGCACCGCCAAAGGAGTGTGAGATGAGTGCCGCCACATTGGATGCTACGACGACGGATGTTGCGCCGAGTTCCGTGCCATCGCTGCTGCCTGACGCGGTGATGTGGCACTCGGAACTTTCGCCCGATGGTTTGCTGAGCGTGCGGATCGATCGGCAAGACAAGTCGGTCAACGCGTTGTCGAAAGGAATGCTCGATGAGTTGGACCGGCTCCTGGCCGAAGTGCGGAGGACTCCGGCGGTGCGCGGAGTGATGTTCTTCAGCGGCAAGCCGGGGAACTTCATCGTCGGCGCGGATGTGACCGAGATGAAGTCCATCGGTGGCGGTTCGGTGGCCGCCGAGTTGTCGCAGTTTGGGCAGCGCGTGTTTCAGTCGCTTGAATCGTTGCCGGTGCCGACGGTCGCTTTGATTTCCGGATCGTGTCTCGGCGGCGGGCTCGAATTCGCGATGTCCTGCCGTTACCGCATCGCCGACGATCACGCGAAGACGTTGCTCGGGCTGCCGGAAGTGAAGCTCGGATTGATTCCCGGTTGGGGCGGGACGGTTCGATTGCCGAGGCTCGTCGGATTGATCGAAGCGCTGCCGATGATTCTGACCGGCCGCATGGTCAGCGGCCGACAGGCTCGCGCGAAAGGACTCGTGCATGACATGGTGCCGACCGAAGCATTGCCGTTCGTTGGCGAGTCGCTGCTGCAAACGGTCATCAAGTTCGGCACCGCGCGGTCGATCTTCAAGCGGCCGAAGCGACCGCTTGTCGCTCGGTTGACCGAGTCGTTTCCTCCGTTGCGGAATTACGCCTTTCGCCGGGCGGAAGGGGAGACTCGCAAGCAAACTCAGGGGCAATACCCGGCACCTCTCGCGGCGATTGACGTGCTTCACGCGGGATTCCGACAATCGCCGTCGATCGGCTTCGCGGCGGAGTCAGCGGCGATCGGGCGGCTCGCCGATCACCCGGTGACTCGCGAATGTTTGCGGCTGTTCTTTCTGCAAGAGGACGCGAAGAAGCTCACGAGCCCCGCACTCGACAAGTCTCAGGCGAGCGGAGCGCTGAAGAACGCGGCGGTGCTCGGAGCGGGGGCGATGGGAGCGGGGATCGCGCTGCTCATGGCTCAAAAGGGAATCTGGACTCGGCTCAAAGACATCAACGAAGAGTTTGTCGCGAAAGGGATCGCGACGGCTCGCAAGCTCGTGCAGACCGACTTGCAGCGGCGACGTATCACACCGTTGCAGGCCAGCGACACGCTCGATCATCTGCGACCGACGACAGACTATTCCGGTTTGAAGAATGCCGACATCGTGATCGAGGCGGTGGTTGAGCGGCTGCCAGTCAAGCAACAGGTTTTCCAAGAGCTGGCGCAAGCAACTTCGTCGAGCACAGTCTTGGCCACGAACACCAGTTCGTTGCTGGTGCGCGATGTGGCGGCGGGCGTCCCCAATCCAGAGCGAGTCGTCGGGCTGCATTTTTTCAATCCGCCGCATCAGATGCCGCTGGTCGAGATCGTGCGCACCGAGCAATCGTCGCCGGAAGCAATCGCCACCGCGTTTGCGTTGACGCAGCGCTTGGGGAAAACGGCAGTCATCGTGGGAGATTGTCCGGGCTTCTTAGTGAATCGACTGCTCGCGCCGTACATGAACGAGGCGGGGTGGTTGCTGCTGGAAGTCTCTGATCCGTTGGAGATCGATCGTGCGGCAGTCGCGTTCGGGATGCCGATGGGACCGCTGGAGTTGACCGACCTCGTGGGTCTGGATGTCGCTCAGCACGTCGCCACGAACATGCACGCAGCGTATGGCGAACGCATGCTCCCCGCGCCGTTGTGGAACGCGCTGAAGGATCTATCGGCGGCTGATCCGAAAAGTGCGAAATCATTGCTGATCGGCAAGGGACGTTCCAAGCGTCTGAATCCCGCCGTCCGCAAGGCAATCGACAAAGTGCGGCAGTCCGGTTCATTCACCGTGCCGGGGGGAACGCCGTCGCGCGAGGACATCACGCAACGGCTGATTTACCCGATCATTAACGAGGCGGCACGTTGTCTCGACGAACACATTGTTTCCAAGCCGGACGACATTGATCTCGCGATGGTCTTCGGGACCGGCTTCGCTCCGTTCCGCGGTGGCCCCATGCGTTTTGCTGAGGCCGTTGGTTTTGGCAAGATCGTTGAGTCTTTGGAAAACTCTGCGAACGGGCGTCCGCGATTGGCACCGTCAGACTCATTGCGAAAGCTGGCGAAGAGCTCAGGAATTAGTCCGAAATAACTTCCCGATGTCTTGCTAGCACGACGCGCCAGCGAGTGGTTCGGGCCACCACCACTCGCTGGCGCGTCGTGCTAATTTCTCGGTGTGGAGTCTGCCGATCGAGACTTGAGGAACTGCCACTCCATAATTGTGGGGCGGTATTCAGCCAGAATCGCTCGGCGGGTGGCCAGATCGAAGGGGGTGAGTTCCGGATATTGGAACGTCTTCGCCTTTTGGATGTCGTCGATGCTGGTCAGCGTGCGGAGTTCGTGGGTCTCCTGGAAAAGCTCGGCCATGCGAGTGGAGATGGTGATGTCCATGAAGTCGTGCGTCTCGATCAGCAAATCCCAGTTCGCGAAATGGTGGCGCGTCTGCTCGGTGAAAATTTGAGTTTCTCCCCCTTCGCAGTCGCAAACGATCAAGCCGCGCTGGCGGATCGGAATGCCCCGCAGTTCGTCGGCCTTGAATTCAGCGCGCACCGATAGGCGGTCGGCCACTTGGTTCGCGGCGGCGCAGTTGGCACAGAGGTACTGCGCACCCTCGTAAATGTCGTAGGCATAGACCATCGCCTGTGGAATTCGCATGGCCAGTCCCACCGCGTAATAGCCCTCCGCACAACCAACATCAATCACTTCGGAATAGCCAGCGGAGCAGACCTCGTCCATCCACGGATGAAGTTCGGACTCGTAGGAACCCAGCAGCTTGGGATAGAGCGCACTGCCGATTGAAGTCAGCTCCGGGTACCTCAGTCCGGCGAATGGTCCGTGGCGGACGATGCCATCGGCAAACAGCTCATGGATTTCTTGAGGCGACAGAGATTGCATGTGACGAATCACTCCCAGCGTCAATGAAACGACCGCCGACTCGTGTGAGCCGGCGGTCGCATGATTCTTCTCAACCAACAATTGCTAACCTTTATAGGGCGGTGGCAATGGAGGTGGCGGAGGAGGAGGTGGTGGAGGTGGCGGTGGTGGAGGGGGAGGTGGAGGTGGTGGTGGCGGGGG
>JANNDA010000797.1:0-10887 GCA_031387195.1 Planctomyces sp.
CAGCACTGAGGCGGGACGCCTCAGCTACGCTCATTTCAAATCTCAGATCGACTCCGTCTCCGTGCGACGAATCTGCCGGACCACCAAGTGCAACCAGAGCAAGCTGACGACGGTAATACCGAACACGACCCAGAACATCGACTGCGGCTGTCCGGTCCATTGCTTGAGGTACGCGAACAGCGGTGGCATCGCGAAGCCTCCGAGCGCGGCCAGCGAGCCAACCAAGCCAACCACTGCTCCCACATCTTTCGGGTAATACTCGGGGATGTACTTGATCGTTGACGCCTTGCCGATCGCTTGCGTGATCCCCAGCAAGATGATGCAAACTGTGAATTGCGTCACGTTCAGCGGCAGAAACAACACCAGGGCCATTAACGAACCGAGGATGAAGACACCGTAGGTCACTTTGCGCGGGCCCAACCGATCGGACAACCAGCCGCCCAGCGGACGCAACAAGCTCGACGCGAAGATGAACGGCGCTGTGAGCAAAGCAGCGGTCCCCAGCGGCAGGTTGTAGACGCTGACGTAATACTTCGGCAGACTAGCCGACATCGCCACGTACACACCAAACACGACGGTGTAGTACAAGCTGAATCGCCAGACGCGCAGCTCCTTCAAGGGCTGCAGCATCGCCACCAATGAGCGTCCCGCTCCCGGCTTCTTATCCGGTGACGGAGCGATCCAGGCAACGGCAACCGCCATCAACAGCAGCAAACAACCATAAAGAAACGGCACGAACCGCCAGCCACCGGGAATCCAACCTCCGAGCAAACCTGCGGCGGGAACTAACGCCATCAACGCTGGGCCGATGAGCTTCGTCACCGAGGCCCCGACATTGCCCGCTCCAAACAGGCCCATCGCGAAGCCTTGTTGCTTCGGAGGAAACCAAGCTGCGTTCCAGGCCGAGCCCACCGAGAACGCATTCCCGCCGATTCCCACCAGAAACGCATACAAGAAAAGTTGGTCGTAAGTCTGCGACGAGGCCACCAGAAACGAACTCACGCCGGACAAGATCAACAGACCAACGAGCGTGACTTTGCCACCCCAGCGATCGGCGAGCATTCCAAAGGGCAGACGCCAAAGCGATCCATTCAAGATCGCCACGGCGACCAGCCAAGAGAGCGAGACGTCGCTGATTTGGAATTCCTGCTGAATCGGAATCCCCAGCACGCCGAACATCAGCCACGCAGCAAAGCTCAATGTGAAGCCGACGCACGACAGCGACAAGACTTTAATCCGCTTCGCCTGCTCGACTGCCTCGGCACCGGAAAGCACTTCGCGGCTAATCGGAACTGAACCCATCAGCACAGCGGAATCCCCCGCACACACAACGTCTTGGACCGACATTTTGAACGCTCCTGACAATCTCTCAACGAAACATTCTTTGGGGTAAGAAATCATCCAATTGATCGGAGACCCGCTGGAGCCCAAGCGGCCAGCGAAAGCCGCCTCCGCTGTCTTCAGGGCGATTCAGGAATCTCGACGATCGAATTCAGTCGAGTGTCATACAACCCGCGTGCCAAAGGGAACTCGCCTCGCGCGTTTGTCCGCTCGCATTCGTACTGAACTCAATGAAACTTCCGGAAAACAGCGTGGTTTGCCACACGTTGAAAATTACAGCCAAGAGAAGAATACGATCGCGTTTCGCCTGCTTTGAAAATGAGTCTGCTCAAAAACTGCGCGATGTTGCGCTCGTCAACCCACCAAGTTCCGCGACGAGTCCTTGCCACCTATAATCCCGCCCCGACCGGCAACCGCCGTCCCGACAAATCAACGAGGTGTCCCGTGCTTGTGCAAATGGAATTGGCTCGAATCATCATCAGCGAGTTGAACGACCAACAGGTGATCTATCTCCGCGAGGTCGATGGGGGCCGGATGTTTCCGATCCTGATTGGCCTGTTCGAGGCGACCAGCATCGACCGCCGCATCAAAAAGGAATACCCGCAACGCCCGCTGACGCATGATCTGCTCAAGGCGAGCGTTGAGGCACTTGGCGGAGAGGCTCAGGACATCGTCATCAGCGAACTCCGCGAGCATACGTATTACGCCAAGATCCGAGTCCTTCAAAACGGCACCCAACACCGAATTCATCGCCGAATGCAGCGCCACATCGTGCCGGTGATCCTGCGAATAAACGCGGAAGATCGAAAAACTCGTCGGAAGTGCGCGAAACAATTCATCGTCGTGCAATTCACGCGGAGTTCCGTCGCCTGGATCGAGCAGAAAATTCTGACCGCCTGCGGGGAGTCGACCGCTCGGCCGGTGATAGTGTCGGGCGACATCGATCTTCAGCGGAATCTCTCTCAAATCAGCCGGCAGCTTGGCGCGGATGCGTTTCTCGACGAGGTCCGGTTCAGAAAAAATGGACGTCTGCTCGGCCTCACCCGCGTGAAAATTAAAGGTCCGTTCACAGGCCATTTTCCACGAAACATTGCGAGCGATCAGCGCGTCCCACTGCTGGCCAAGTTGGACCAATTCCGGATCAGCATGTCTCGACCAGCGTTGCACATCGACCAGAAACGTCGATTCGGTCAAGCGGCGGTATTCGTCGAGATGTTCCAGCGGGTTCATCGGCTGCCCGTCCTTGTCGCCAAACAGCCGCAGCATCGTCGGGCCAAACATCTCTTCGAGGGCGAGGTCAATCGCGCGCACCGTGCGATGAAAATAAATCGTGCGGAAGAGGTTCGCTCTCGTTTCGATGAAGTTGATCAACGTCGGCAGGCCGCGCGAGTGAATCGTCAATCCCTCGGCGGTGAAAAAGCTGTAATGCAGCATCCGCGACAGATCGAACGCCTTTGTGTTGTAGCCCGACATGTAGGCGTCGCGGAGCACGAAATCCATGTTGTCAACCGTGTAGATCCCGCTGAAGAGCGACCGCAGCTTTCGCAACCACGCGGGGTGACCTTGTTCGAGTTCGGGCTTGCCGGTCGGACGGCGGATGAGCCACGCGATCTGACTCGGATCAAGTTCTTCCAATGGACCAAGTTTGCCATTCGGATTGCGGCGGACTCGGCGGAGCAAGTCGCCCAATTCCTGTTGAATGACGACCGCGCCGATGTCTTCGTGAGTGATCCCAAACTGATCGAGATAATGGTCGTCAAAGAAATGTCCGAACGGCCCGTGTCCGACATCGTGCAACAACGCCGCCATCCGCACGACGCTTTCGACGTACGCTCGCGACGGCACATTCGAGCAAGACGCGGCCAGCGATTCATACCAGCGTTCGATGGCCACGGACGACAAGTGCATCGCGCCGAGCACGTGTTGAAACCGCATGTGCTCCGCCGACGGGAAGACCCACCAGGCTGTTTGCAGTTGATGAATCTGCCGCATCCGTTGCACCCACGGATGATCGATCAGTTCTTGCTCGGAGACTTCACCCGGCGGCAAGCCGTCCTTCGAGACGAACGGGATGTAACCGTGAATCGGATCGTGCGACAAACTTTCGGTGTTGAAATCGCGAGGCATCAGGTCAGTCCTTCTGGCATTTTCCACGGCAGCAATAAAGTGATTGGATGATAGCCACTTCGTGTCCTCACATACTTCATCACTCGGCAAAAAACGAACGAAACACTCGCTGGTGAAACACCTTGACCCCCTGGGAACCCCTCACTACATTCCCGCCCGCTTCGGCTCCGTAGCCAAGTGGCTAAGGCAACGGATTGCAAATCCGTCATCGTCGGTTCAACTCCGACCGGAGCCTTTGGTTCGGCACCTGTCGAATCTTCGCAAAAGGCCTCGTTTTCCGCTGGGAAACGAGGCTTTTTCGTTTCTAGGACGCAGAACTACTTCGCGGCTTCGTTGGTGGCTGCCGAGCGGAAGAAATCAGAGAGTCCCGCGAACCCTTTGCGACGCGCGACCGATTCTGGCTCAGCCTCGATAAACGTCCCCGCGATGACCGATCTTCACGACCAGCACCAAGAGCCGGTCGTCTTCGATGGTGTAGATGATGCGATAATCTCCGACTCGCACGCGCCAGAGATCGTCATGGCCTTCCAGTTTTTTGACGCCGTGCGGTCGCGGATTCGACTCCAGTCCTTCGATCGCTTCCGTCAGCCGTCGTTGAACCGAACGCGGCATACGGCTCAGTTGCTTATCGACCGCTGGTGCCGTACCGACTGTGTAGCGACGCTGAGCCATGCTACTTCATCCCCAAACGCTTCTTGATGACAGCCAGAGGAATCGGCTTCTCTCTCTTACGCTTCATCTCAGACAACGCTCGTTTCGCGTCGCGGACATCCGCGTCGTCTTCCATCTTCTCCAGCAACTCCAAATCTTCCATCGACACCAACGCGGCGACACCCTTGCCGCGTCTCGCCAAGACAACTCGCTCCCCCGCGTAGGCCACTTTGTTGAGCGTGTCCGCCAAGTTGTCCCGAATCTCTTTGATCCCAACCTGTAGCATGATGACCCCTTCGTTGATGGTGACACGTTTTGTCGTTCGTGTACATCATCGTCATTGTGCCGCCCAACGGCAAGTTGCCTTCACGCCGTTATCCCATTGGAAACACGAGGCAGGCCGTCCTTGATTAACTCGGCACCGAAGTTGATGAGATAGCCCAGCCGCTTGTCGGACAGCCGGAGATAAGTCAGGGCCGGGAACAACTCGTCCTTCAAGTGGTCGCGGGGCCACGGGATTGCAAATCCGTCACGCGTGGAGCCAACTCCACCGACGCCTCTTGGAAGTGTTTCACCAACGAAAAAGCCCATGCCAAGTGGCATGGGCTCTGTTCGTTTTCAACCGTAACCGACAAGTCGATTAGGGGATGATGTCACAGAAGTTGTTGACGAAGATCAACGCTTCATTGATCAGATCCAGCGAGCTGGTGTTGATCAAAACATCGCGTCCGAGATTGCCAGCGATGGTGTCCCGATCCGTATCGGCACCGCCGGTGACGGTGTCATCGCCATCGCCACCCAGGACGAGGTCGAAGCCAGCTCCACCGTTCAGACTGTCGTTGCCGGCATCGCCAAGGAGGGTGTCGTTCCCGTTGCCACCGTTCATGGTGTCTTGGCCTGCGCCACCCGACATCTTGTCGTTGCCATCTCCGCCGTCCATCAGGTCATTGCCTTCTTCACCACAAAGGGTGTCGTTGCCGGTGCCGCCGAACAACGTGTCGTTGGCTCCTCCGCCCTCGATCACGTCATCCCCCGCCTGACCATCAATGCGGTCACCTCCGGCCATACCATCCAAGCAGTCGTTTCCAGCACCGCCCAGAATCGAGTCGTTGCCGCTTTCGCCCCAGACGGTGTCGTTGCCGGCATCGCCATCAAGGGCGTCGTGACCATCGTTACCACGGATGAAGTCGTTGCCTTCGTCACCATGAATGGTGTCGTTGCCATCAGCAACTGGCGGAGCGGCGTCGGTATCACCGACCAGCGTGTCGTTGCCCAATCCACCGCGAACCGAGTCATTTCCGAGACCACCTTGAACCGAGTCATTACCGGCTGCACCCAGGATCGTGTCGTTGCCGTCGTTGCCGAGCAGGATGTCGTTGCCGTCACCGCCGTCGATGAAGTCATCGCCGAGGTTGCCTTCGATGCAGTCCCAGTCCGCATCGCCAAACAGTGAGTCATTGCCGACACCACCGTTGATGGTATCACCACCTGCGTTGCCGCGGATGGTGTCATTGCCACCGTGACCACCCAGCGAATCGCTACCAGCACCGCCAAACATCACATCGTTGCCGCCATTGCCACGCAGGGTATCGTTGTCGTTGTCACCATTCAGAACGTCGGCACCATCAGTCGTGGTCGAATTCTCATCGTCACCGACAATGAGATCTTCTCCATCTCCGCCGTTGATCGTGTCGTTCCCTTGGTTGCCAACAAGCGAGTCGTTGTGATTACCACCATTGATCACGTCATTGCCGGAACCGCCGTTGATCGTGTCGTTCCCAGCCAGGCCACTGATGACGTCGTTACCTTGTTCGTCGCCGATATCAAGGACTCCATCGGTGTTGGTATCGATGCCGAGGTCATCATCCCCGTCGCCATCAATATCAATCAACTCGGCAACTCCGTCGGAGTCCGCATCGACTTGTCCGAGGACATCGCCATCCGCCGTCCCGGTGAGAGTGTCGTTGCCGGCACCGCCGTAGATTGTCGCGTCAAAGTTCGTCAGAATGACGTTGTTGCCGTTGATGCGGTCGTTCCCTTCGCCACCCAGCAAGTAAATGTCGCTATTGCCCGTGAGGTTCGTGGCGAGAGTGATCGTGTCGTTTCCGGCAGCTCCGTCCACAACAATGTTGTCAACGTTGACAGTCGAGACGCTACCACCCGCTCCTGATGTCACGCGATATCTCAACGTGCCAATTTGCGAAACAGTCAGGGTGTCGTTGCCACTCGTCCCCAGGACTGACACCGAGTCGTTCCCGCTCGTACCATTCACCGTCTCCGAGACATCGTCGCTGTGCCAGACGAGCCAATCGTCACCGACTCCGCCAACCATCGTGTCGAGTCCCGCACCACCATCAAGGGTATCGTCGCCTGCTCCGCCTTCAAGCGAATCGGCTCCATCACCACCATTGAGAATGTCATCGCCTTCGTTGCCGTAGACGCAGTCGCCACCGTCACCACCATTCACTGTATCGTTTCCGAGTCCACCACTGACGACGTCGTCACCGTCTCCGCCGTCGATCTCGTCAGCTCCGTCTCCACCAACGATGACGTCCGTATCGGCTTCACCATTGAGGATGTCTGCGCCGGCTTCACCATAAATTTCGTCGAAGCCATCTCCGCCCAGGATTGAGTCGTTGTCATTACCGCCTTCGAGTAAGTCGTTGCCGCCACCCCCTTCGATCGTGTCGTCGTCATCACCACCGTCGATGAAGTCGTTGACCGAGCTGCCGAAGATCGTGTCTTCTCCGAGCCCGCCGGTAACGCTCACAAAGATTTGGTTGCTGCTATCAATTGGCTCCAGCAGGCTGAATCCCGACAACGCAATGGCGCTGATGTCGATGGTGTTGGCTTCGTCGTTTCCAACGACGCTCAGCGATTCGATATCCGCAGCGACGCCGAGGGCATAGTCCGTCGTGGTTCCTAAACTGTCGGTAACGCTTGCAATCGCATTGCCGAGTCCATCGACGGACACGACAAGATCCAAATCGACGTCCGCCGTGCCCAGAGCGGGACCATTATCCATCGTGATGACCACGTCTGGGAACACTCCGGTGACTGCGGCCAGCAATGCACGATCTTCCAACCGTTCAAGCTTGAGGCTGACTCGGCGGCCATTGCGAAGGCTGGCACGTTTCATGGACTGCTTCAAAGACATCAACCAAGAGAAACCACGCATCTTCAATCTCCCTATTTAGGAAGCGGCCAATTGACGCCTAAGCCCGGCCGGCTTCGTGACCCGTCTGACAACCCCACCAACGCCCCACTCCGAATGTCGTGAGGTCGCAGAAATACACGCCAAGCAGATCGTCAAGTGAAATCTCTGAACTCGACGGTCTTCGGTCGGTTACACATGCCATTTCTCCATCGTCTGAGAGTCCCCCGGATCAGCGAAACGCTGCCGGATGTCCGGCCTCTTCGGGCCGTGAGGAGAACAACAACAGTGAGGGTTCTCACGAGTACAACACGCTCGCCGGTGCTGCCGAATTCACGGGGATGTTGAACGCCACAGAGGCACTACATCCGGCAGAGTCAACGGGGCCACTGGTCTGCGAGTCGAATCGATTGTCGCTATGACCGTCACGATCGAAATAGTCTCACAACGTGAGCCTGCTGATTCACGACGAACAAACGGGCGAGTACATTCCACCGCTGCCGCCGATGTAACCCGAAGAGTCAGCGAGGGCGGACGCTCAAGATGGCTGTGAATTCGGAGCGTCTTGAAGCGTTCACCGTCGCTGACGCTTCGGGTTACTTTTTGTCGTAAGGAAACCACCGCATGAACCTGTCGTTGTCTGTCCGCATCGCTGAAGCACCCTGCAAAACAAAGCTCAACGTGCCGTTTCGAGACCTTGTCCAACTCGCTGCGGAATTGGGCTACAAGGCGATCTGCATGCGTGCCAGCGCCGGCGGAATCGGAACACCGCAAGACGAGTTGCTGCGGATGCGATCGGAGGTTGAGCAGGCGGGCCTACGAGTCTCGATGGTCACGGCAGACAGCGATGTGCCGCTCAACAACGATCGCGGGCCGGACAGTTTGAAAAATATCGGGCCGAGTCTGGACGTCGCCGAATCGCTCGGCTGCGATTTGATCCGCGTCTGCCTGAAGACCGAGGCAGACATCGAACACGCTCGCCGTGCAGCGGATTTGGCGGCGGATCGTCACATTCGCCTCGCGCACCAGTGTCACACCACCACGTTGTTTGAGACGGTGGACCGATCACTGGAGGTGCTGGAACAAATCGGTCGCAGCAATTTTGGACTGATTTATGAACCGGCGAATCTCATGATCTGCGGTCAGTCCTACGGGGTCGATACGCTGCTGAAGTTCAAGCCACATCTGATGAACGTCTACGTCCAAAATCATCGGCTTGATCCCGCTGGACCGGCGGATTTGGAAACGTGGTGCCTCGGAGTGAGACGGTTTCACCACATTCCGATTTGGGAATCGGGAGGCGTCAATTTCCCTGAGGTCGTCGCGGCACTGCACCAAATCGGCTATGAGGGCTGCATCACAATCCACCAAGCGTATGCCGAACTCATGGGACCGCGCGAAGCGGCGGTCGAGACGGCTCGGTATCTCCGCTCGCTCGGCGGAATTGAATGATCGTTGATGTTTTCCGCCCTCCGCCTTCCGCCCTCAATCACCCGAACCCCTGACCAACCCATGCCGCATCCGCCTCGCGCGATCATTCTCACCTTTGACCGACTGAGCCGGCGGTGCCTCAGCTTCTACGGGCACGAATGGATTGAGGCTCCGAACCTGGAACGCCTTGCCGCCCGCTCGGCCGTCTTCGATCAACACTTTGGGACGGCTGCGGACGCGATTGGTCAGAGCGACGAATCGTCGGAATTTTGGAAACGATTGCGCGAGGCCGGCATCGCAGCAAATCAATTCGTCGAGGACTCCGCTTCGTCTGAGAATGATTCGACCGAGAGCGACTCTGCCGATTTAGAGGCGACCGCGCTGGCTCGCTTGATGGCTCAGGCCGATCAAGCGTTGACCGAATTTGCCGCGCAGCCGGAGACATCATGGTTACTCTGGCTGAAGTCCGCCGGGATCGCGTGGCCGTGCGTCGCGACGGAGGAGTTTGCCGAACTGTATGCCGACGAACTTGAGGGGGACCAAGGTGAGTTTGCCGACGAGATCAAGTTGACCGAGGTTGCCTACGCCGCGTGCATGACTCAACTGGATCATCTCGTGGGCCGATTGCTGACGACGATCGAGCGGCTGTTTCCCGACGATCCGCCGCTCCTGATCGTCGCCGCGTTGGCCGGTGAATCGCTAGGCGAATCGGAGCCGCTGCCGTTGGAACACGTCGATACTTCGCCGTCGCCGGAGACTTGGAAGTTACGCGACGAAATCGTTCACACGCCATTGCTGATCACTCAATCCGCAACAGGTTCCGTCGGAAGTCGTCGGCAAGAGCTGGTCCAAGTGAACGATCTGTTGCCGACGTTGCTGGATTGGTTTCATGCAGACACAAAACAAACGACCGCAGCCGTTGTTCAAGGATTCGACTGCCGAAGTTTGCTGCCGCTAGTCCGCAACGAAGTTTTCGCCGGTCGCGAGGCGGTCTTTCTGCGCGATGACGAAGGGCACGCGGCAATGCGGACACGTCACTTTCTCTTGGTGGAACGCGACGCGGCTGAATTGCTCAGTTCGGCCAGCAGTTCCGAGCGAACTGACGCCACCGGCTTCTCATGCCAACTGTTCCTCAAGCCCGAAGATATTTGGGAAGTCAACGACGTGGCCGAACAGAACCCGGAGCAAGTCGCCGCGATGCGTGAAGCGTTACGCGAATGGTTGAGCCAAGCGGCGAGATGACAACACTGGCTCGGTTTTCAGAGCACCGCTAGAGTTCTGCCCGCCATTCGTAGGTCAGGCTTTCCAGCCTGACTCGATCGCCGAACATGGATTGTTTTTGGGCCGACCACTAGCACGACGCGCAAGCGAGTGGTCCCCTGCGAGATCACTCGCTTGCGCGTCGTGCTAACTTCAAAAGACTTCACTTCCATTTGGGATGACTCAATGACAGATGACCTGAAAGCGGCTGAGACCACGCAGGATTCGATTGGCAAACTCAGTAAGGCGTATCGCGACATTCGCGAGCAGATGTCGCAGGTCATTGTGGGGCAATCGGATGTGATCGACCAATTGCTGATTGCGATGTTTTGCCGTGGGCATTGCTTGCTGGAAGGAGTGCCGGGGCTCGCCAAGACGTTGATGATCAGCACACTGGCACGCTGCTTGTCGATGTCCTTCGCCCGCATTCAATTTACTCCCGACTTGATGCCCGCCGACATCACAGGCACGGAAGTGTTGCAAGAAAACAAATCGACCGGCGTCCGCGAGTTCCGGTTCATCACCGGCCCGTTGTTCCATAACGTCATCCTGGCGGACGAGATCAACCGCACGCCGCCGAAGACGCAAGCCGCGTTGCTCGAAGCGATGCAGGAGCGACAAGTGACCGTCGGCCAAACACGACACATTCTGGCCGATCCCTTCTTCGTGCTCGCCACGCAGAACCCGATCGAGCAAGAAGGAACGTACGCGCTCCCGGAGGCTCAGCAAGACCGCTTCATGTTCAAAGTCCACGTCGGCTACCCGAGCTTCACCGAGGAAAAGCAGATCGCCAAACAAACCACGAGCCTGCACAACGACGCCGTCGAAGCGGTCCTCTCCGACGACGAGATCATTGAACTGCAACGGATCGTGCGACAAGTCCCTGTCACCGATCACGTTGTTGAATACGCGCTCGCCCTGAC
>JANNDA010000836.1:0-5617 GCA_031387195.1 Planctomyces sp.
GCGGAGCATTCGTTTGGCGAGCGGGATCGTCGTCTTCACGCCTTCGATGACGAACTCGTCGAGCGCTCGCAGCATCGTGGCGATGGCGGCTTGTCGAGTCGGACGATGCACGATCAGCTTGCCAATCATTGAGTCGTAGTACGGCGGGATGCGATAGCCTTCGTAGACGTGCGAATCGAAACGCACGCCAGGACCGCCGGGGAGACGCAGTTTGGTGATCGTGCCGGGCGAACCCCGGAAGTCGTGATCCGGGTCTTCGGCGTTGATGCGGATTTCGATGGCATGGCCACGGCATTCGATGTCCTTTTGCTTGAAGGGGAGTTCTTCACCGGCGGCCACTCGAATTTGCAACTGGATCAAGTCGGTGCCGGTGACCATTTCGGTGACGGGATGCTCGACCTGAATGCGGGCGTTGACTTCGATGAAATAGAAATTGTTTTGCGGATCGACGATGAACTCGCACGTCCCGGCGTTCGTGTAGTTCGCCGCCTTCGCCAAACGAACGGCGGCCTTGCAAATGTCTTCGCGAACCGACTTCGGCAGATTCGGGCTCGGAGACTCTTCGACGAGCTTTTGGTGCTTACGCTGCATCGAGCAATCGCGTTCCCACAGATGTACCACGTTGCCGTGATGATCGCCGATGAACTGCACTTCGACGTGCCGTGGGTTCTCGACGTACTTCTCCATGTAGACGCCGCCGTTCTTAAACGCCTTCTCGGCCTCCATAGACGCCTGTTTGAGTCCGCTGAGAAGCTCCGTCTCATCGCGAGCCACTCGCATCCCTTTGCCGCCGCCGCCAGCGGTTGCCTTGATGAGAATCGGGTAGCCGATTTCCTTGGCGGTCTTCATGGCCGATTTTTCGTCGGTAACCAGCCCCTCAGTGCCGGGGACGACAGGAACCTTGGCTTCGATCGCCGCATTGCGAGCAGTGACTTTATCACCGAGCCGTTGCATGGCCTCATGACTGGGGCCGATGAAGGTGATCTTGCAGTCCTTGCAGACTTCGGCGAAGTGCGAGTTCTCCGAGAGGAACCCATAGCCCGGATGAATAGCTTGCGCGCCACCCACCTCGGCCGCGCTGATGATCCGCTTGATTTGCAGATAACTCTCGCTGCTCGCCGCTGGGCCGATGCAGTACGACTCGTCCGCCATCGACAGGTAATGAGCCCCGCGATCTCCTTCGCTGAAGACCGCGACGGTCTCGATCCCCATTTCCTTGCAGGCTCGAATCACGCGCAGAGCAATTTCACCGCGGTTGGCGATCAGAATTCGTTGAAACATGGGTAACTCGTGTTGGTCCAGATTGATGTTAGTTAGGTTCGCAATCCCGCTTTGCGCAAGCACTCGTCCGCCCAAGTTTGCTGGTCTTCCGAAAGTCGCACGACCGGCTCTCCCGAATGCCGAGTGGCTCGTTCGTAAGAATAGTGCTCGTAAATCGTATTGAGCGCCCGTTGCAAATCGAGCATCACGTCCGGATCGCCGTTTAACAGTGGGACGGGAACGGTCGGGAGTGGTTGATCCAGCGCGATTGGCCAAGCCTCGATCCGCGGCCTTCGGTTGGCTCGGCTGAGAAAAACGAAGTACGGCACCGACGGGAGCGCATTCGGTGACGGGAACCGGTCCCCGATACGCAACAAGTCAATTTCTAGGTAGTGCGCCGGGCCATCCAAAAGCTCTTGGCGTTTGGCGCGAAATTCATCCAGTCCTTTGCCTCGCTTGTTGGTTGGCGAAAGCACTTCAATGGAAGTGACTAATGCTCCTGAATCCGCTTCGTGAATCTCAACAAAACTCTGAGTCATTTCCTCCGGTGCGGGCAACAGGAACGTCAATGGTGCCGTGGCCACAGCCGACGCCTGCGATTCCCCGGAAGCCCCTGAGTGATAGATCCCAACATCAGGATGTCTGGCTTGCAATTCTGGCAACTCAATCGGATCAGGCACTGCTAGCACGACACGTGTGTTTGGCAGTGCGAAGTACTTCGGACGCAATCGAGGAGCAAGAGACCTCGCAATTTCTTCAATCAAGCTCGAATGCAGCGACGACCACAACGGACCTTCGAGGTACGGGTCCATGCCAGGAAACGGATTCGGCATTATTGGACCTCCTCGGAATTCGGTGGGGAACTGGGACTTCCCTTGGGCATGGAGTTTTGGGCATTTGTCATTCAATGACTACGGCTTCACTTTGAACAACGTCTGCCCGTACTCGACCGGATCGCCATTCGCGACGCAGATTTCGGTGATCGTACCGCTCACTTCGGAAGGGATCTGGTTGAAGACCTTCATCGCCTCAATGATGCAGACGACCGTGTCCGGCTTGACCGGATAGCCGACTTTCACGAACGGCGGATCACTGGGTGTCGGCGATTCGTAGTACGTGCCGACCGTTGGGCTTTTGATGGCAATGGTGTTGTCGGCGACCACCGGAACGGCTTGCGGCGCGGTGGCGGCCGCCGGCGCGGCTGGCTGGTACGCCGGAGCCGACATCGCCGCGTAAGCCTGCTGACCGTAACCGGGTGGCGGCAACATGTTGATCGTTTCGCCGGGGCCGCGACGGACCATCCAGCGTTCGTCGCCTCGGCGAAGATTCACCTCGGAGACACCGTGTTTATCCATCATCTCGACCAACTCGCGGAGTTTGTCGAGATCGAACGATGCGGTGGAGCGAGACGTATCTGCCATATGGGTCTTGCCTTGTCGTTTAATGGGCATGGATTGCACTCGTAAGTCGTTGAAGAGCCAGGGCGATAGGACAGATAAGACTCATGCGACCTATCAGCTCCATTTCATCTGACTCAAACGAGGTCTTTCGGAACCGACGTCAGGACTTCACTGCCGTCTGGAGTCACAAGCACATCGTCCTCGATCCGCACACCGCCGAAACCCGGCAGGTAAATGCCCGGTTCGACCGTGATGACGTTTCCGGGTTGCAGTTCGCCTTCGGCGATGCTGTTCATCCGGGGGTCTTCGTGGATATGGAGGCCGATGCCGTGTCCCAAACCGTGACCGAAGAAGTCGCCGAAGCCTGCTTCCTCGATCACCCGGCGAGCCGCCGAATCCACATCGGAGAGTTTCGCTCCGGGGTGAATTGCGGCGATGCTAGCGAGCTGTGCTTTTAACACAACTCCATGAAGCTCCTGAAGTTTCGCGGGAAAATTATCGGTCGCCACCACACGGGTCAAGTCACTGCGATAGCCTCGCGCCGTCGCCGCTCCCCAGTCGATCAGCACGAACGAGGATTCTTCGATCCGCCGCTCGCCGGGTCGATAGTGCGGTAGTGCGGAGCGATCACCGACGGCTATGATCGGATCGAAAGCCGCGCGATCCGCCCCGAACCGCCGCATCGCGTGCTCCAACTCGTGAGCCGCCTGCCGTTCGGTCATGTCGCCGGTCAACATCGCTTTGAGCATCGCGAAGCCGCGCTCCGCCTGATGGATCGCCAACCGGATCTCAGTAATCTCGTCGTCGTCTTTGACCTGCCGCAGCTTGTCGACTGTGCTGGCCAGCGGTTTGATTTCGATCACCTTGCCCTCGTCCGCGTTGCCGATCGCTTCGCGGAGTTTGGCGAACTCATCCGCCGTGCAAGTGTGCGACTCAATCGCCAACTTCCCCGGCCGAACCTTTGCCACGATGCTGGCGATCTGATCTTGCTGCTTCGTCTTCTGAGTCCGAACGTCCGCTTCAAGCCCAGGGCATTCCTCGGCGATCTGAGTTTGATACCGGCTGTCCGAAATCAGCACTCGCACGTTTGGACCGATCAGCAGCGGACTGCTGTCGCCTGAAAATCCCGTCAGATAGCTGACGTTCGCGACGCCGACGACCAACAAGGCATCAACGTCCGCCTCACGAATCAGTTTCAACAGGCTTTCTTGCCGAGCCAAAAACCGTGCGGGTGACATCAAGTTCTCCATTCGTAGGCCGGGGAAGGCTGGCGTCTGTTGGGCGGCATCGTAGGTGGAACGGCTTCGATCGCCAACGAACGATGGCGTCTTAAGGCTTGGCTGCGAGAGACGAGGCCAAACGGTAGACTTCGCTTCGACATTTTTTTCGTTCACTCCATCAAAGTTCAAAGCACCGTGACCCAACCCGCCACGATCGTTACTGAATCCGCCCGTGTTGATCTCGACCGTCAGCGCCGTTGTGGCTTTCCAGAGGTCGTCTACTGCGAGGGGAAGACCCCTGAATCGGTCACAGAGATTTTCGCCGCACTCGTCGAAGCCGGACAGGAGGCGTTCGGGACGCGAGTGTCTGTCGAACAAGCGGTTGCTGTGCGTCTCCGGTTTCCGCAGCTCGAACACAACCCCGTGGCGCGGACGATTCGCGTGCGAGTCGGTGCCGAAAAGCAGCCCGTCGGGAAAGTGGCCGTGGTCACGGCAGGGACTTCGGATCGACCGGTGGCCGAGGAGGCGATCGAAACGCTCCGCTGGATGGGTTGTGTGGTCGAGCGGATCGAAGATGTCGGCGTGGCCGGGCCTCAACGGTTGTTGGCGGAATTGCCTCGGCTGCGAGACATGGATGTCGTCATTGTTGTCGCTGGTATGGAAGGGGCATTGCCGTCGGTGGTCGGCGGTCACGTCGCCTGCCCGGTGATCGCGGTGCCGACGAGCGTCGGTTATGGAGCTTCGTTTGGCGGGATCGCGGCGTTGCTGGGAATGCTCAACAGTTGCGCGGCCAACGTCACCGTCGTGAACATCGACGCCGGATTCAAAGCGGGCTATGTGGCAGGGCTAATTGCGACGCGGAAGTAATGGACCCAAATCCCAAATCCCAAATCTCAAATTTGAAATCACTGATGCACCACATCAACACACTTCCTCCCGCGCCCGCTCGTCCGGTTGACGGACACAAGGGGACGTTCGGCCGAGTGCTGATCATTGGCGGCAGCCGAGGGATGTCGGGCGCTCCGAGCCTGGCCGGCTTGGGGGCGCTTCGCGGCGGAGCGGGTTTGGTCTACGTCGCTGTACCTCACGAGATTCTGCCGATCGTCGCGTCGATTGAGCCGTCGTATCTGACGATTCCGCTGGCAACTCACGAAGAGGCCGGAAGTCTGTCGGTCGCTGCTTTGCCGGCGCTCAAGCAAGCGTGCGACGGCAAAGAGGCCATCGCCATCGGGCCGGGGCTTGGACTGACGCGCGACACGACCACGATCGTGACGACCCTGTATCGCGAGATCACGCAACCGATGGTCGTGGATGCCGATGCCTTGAACGCTCTGGCCGTTCAGCCGGAGGCTTTGAAGCAATCCGCCGGGCCGCGAGTGTTCACGCCGCATCCGGGCGAGTTCGCCCGCCTGCTGTGCCTCGATATCGTGAGCGTGCAAAGCCAGCGTGAGAAACTCGCGGCCGAGTTCGCGAAAGCTCACGGCATCATCGTGCTCTTGAAAGGACCACGCACGATCATCACCGACGGCGAGCTATTGGCTATCAATCGCACCGGTAACAGCGGAATGGCGACCGGTGGAACGGGCGACGTGCTCACGGGGCTGATCACCGCGTTGCTCGGCAAAGGGATGCCGCCGTTCGAGGCGGCGCAACTCGGAGCCCATCTTCACGGCCTCGCCGGCGATCTCGCCGCAGCCGACTTATCGCAGCCGGGACTCATCGCGTCGGACTTGCCGA
>JANNDA010001238.1:0-3679 GCA_031387195.1 Planctomyces sp.
CCCTCGCTTGCGCTTCGGGCTAGTATGAAACAGTTCGCAGGCGAAATTGACCTGCTCAACCCATTCCGGTGACAATCCCCCGCCTTGCGAGATTCAATCTGGCGGCAGACCTGATCCTGGTTCGCTCGCCAACAAAAGGAACGCTCCATGAGTACCGCCATTGCCGATGCGACTGCTGAAGTTCAAACAAAGATCGTCACTGACGCGACCTGCACCTTTTGCGGCTGCGTGTGCGACGACATGGAACTGACCGTCGAGAACAACAACAAGATCACGAAAGCCAAGAATGCCTGCGTGCTCGGCAAAGCGTGGTTCTTGAATCACGGCATTGAAGATCGCCCGCAAGCCCTGATCGAAGGGAAACCGGCCACCTACGAAGAGGCGATCGAGCGGGCAGCGGACATCTTGGTCAACGCCGACTACCCGATTACCTATGGCCTGTCGGACACGACGTGCGAGGCGCAGCGTGTCGCGGTCGCGATCACCGATTGGATCGGCGGAACGATCGACACGACGACGTCGGTTTGTCACGGGCCGTCGGGCATGGCGTTTCAAGCGGTCGGTGAGGTGACTTGCTCGTTGGGCGAGGTCAAGAACCGCGCCGACTACTTGATCTTCTGGGGCGGCAACCCAGCGGAAAGTCATCCGCGACACTTCACCAAGTACAGCCTGATGCCCAAAGGGGAGTTCGTCCCGAACGGCCGCAAGGATCGGACGGCGGTGCTCATCGACGTTCGCAAAACGAAGAGCGCGAGAGCGGCCGACATCTTCTTGCAGATCAAGCCGCGTTCCGACTTCGAGCTGGCCTGGGCCATGCGCGGACTCGCCAAGGGCATCGACATCAATCCCAACGTGGAAGAGAAGACCGGCATCAAGCTCGACGTGTTGCGCGACGTCGTGGCCGGGATGAAGAAGGCGAAGTTCGGCGTCATCCTGTTCGGCATGGGGCTGACGATGACTCGCGGCAAGCACCTCAACAGTGAGGCGGTTTTATCTTTGGCTCGCGACATGAATAAGTATTCGCGTTGGACCGCCAAGCCGATGCGCGGTCACGGCAACGTCACCGGGGCGGACAACGTGGTGACCTGGTCCACCGGTTATCCCTTCGGCGTCAACCTGAGCCGTGGCTATCCCCGCTTCAATCCCGGTGAGTTCACCACTTCCGACACATTAGGACGTGGCGAAGCGGACGCCGCGTTGATCATCGCCTCCGACCCGATGAGCAATTTCTCACAGCCGGCTCGCGATCATCTGGCGAAGATCAAGTCGGTCGTGCTCGACCCCAAGTTCAGCGAGACGGCCAAAGTCGCAACGGTCGCCTTCACGACGTCGGTCTATGGCATCAACACCGGCGGCACCGTCTACCGCATGGACGACGTCCCGCTCAGCCTCCGCCCCGCGTTCCCGTCGCCGTTCCGCAGCGACTACGAAATCCTCAAAGCGATCGAAATGCGCATCCGCGAAAAGCAGTTGGCACCGTAAGAGAAGCGGTTTGAAACCCCGTAGCACAGGCGGCTCGCCTGTGTGTTGTCTTCGATTGACTGGCACTTGGCCGTTGAATCACAGGCGAGCCGCCTGTGCTACGTTGCGAAACAGGCGATAAGCTGACGCGAGTCTGAATGACGCGACTTGAGCAAGGAACCCGCACGATGCCCGCCACAATCCTGAATCTCTCAGCCGCCGATGCCGGCCTCGAACTGAGTCGCGAGGAATTCGCCGAAGCCGAATTCGACACGAGATATCGCTACGAACGCCACGAAGGGAGATTGGTCGTCATGCCCCCAGCCGGACACGAGCATCGAGTCACTTCGGAGCCAATTCGCGATCGTCTTGTCGTCTACAAAGTCGCGCACCCGGAAATCATCGAGCACGTCTTTGAGGAATCTTGGACTTCAATTGATGACAACACCGATCGCATCCCCGACATCGCGGTCTATCTGCGAGCGAGATTCGCCGGAGAACAAATTCCCAACCGCATCCCGGAACTCATCTTTGAAATCGTCAGCCCCGGCCGAGCGAATCGCCACCGCGACTACGACGAGAAGCGGGACGAGTACGAGCGAATCGGCGTTTTGGAGTACGTCATCGTGGACCGCTTCGATCACGAAGTGACGGTGCTCCGGCTCGTCGATGGTCACTACCACGAAGAACTCTTGAAGCCACGCGACACGTACCGAACTACGTTGTTGCCCGGATTGGAGATCCCGTTGCAGCCGATCATTGGCTGACGGAGGTTGACGGCAATCGAACAAAGCTGCGCGGGGCGAAATCCTTTTCGACTTCGTCGTTGAGTCTTCCTTGATGGTCGGCCAGAATCGTGCCGATGCCGACTGGGCGTCTCCCGCCGAATTTCCTGCCTATGTCCCGCCGAACTCGATTGCCGAGGTTCTCCCCAATGACCGTTCGTGCCCGTTGCTTGCTGGCTGGGTGTGTTGTTTGTCTCGTGGTGTTGTCGCGATCGAACTTGAGCTGCGGTGAGGAACTCACGTTTGAGGCTCACGTGCGGCCGATCTTGAAGGCTCATTGCTTCGATTGTCATGGGGCGGAAGAGGAGCCGAAGGGGAAGCTCGATTTGCGGCTTGCTCGGTTGATGAAACGCGGGGGTGAGTCTGGTCCGGCGATTGAGCCGGGGAAGCCGGACGCGAGCTTGTTGTTGCAACGAGTCAAAGCGGGAGAGATGCCGCCGGGACCGGCGAAGGTTTCGGCTCGTGAGATTGCGGTGCTCGAAAAATGGATCGCCGGTGGGGCGAAGACCGCTCGCGAAGAATCAGCGGAGATTGGTAAAGGGCTGGGGATCACCGCTGAGGAGCGATCGTTTTGGGCGTTTCAGCCAATCGCGCGACCGCGAGTCCCCGCTTCTGTGACAGCCCCTGCGGTTCACCCTCAACCCTCAAGCCTCAACCATCAACCGATTGATGCCTTCATCCTCGCCAAGTTGCAGGAACGCGGTCTCTCGTTTGGCCTGGAGGCGGACAAGCTCACGTTGATCAAGCGCGCGTGCTTTGACTTGATCGGCTTGCCGCCTTCGCGGGAAGAAGTCGAAGAGTTTCTCAGCGACGAGGCACCGGATGCTTATGAGCGGTTGATTGATCGGCTGCTGGCGTCGCCACACTACGGCGAGCGGTGGGGACGGCATTGGCTCGACGCGGCGGGGTATGCGGATTCGGAAGGGGACGGCAACGTCGATACCTCGCGGCCCTACATCTACAAGTACCGCGACTACGACATTCGCGCGCTGAACGACGACAAGCCGCTCGATCAGTTTCTGGCCGAGCAACTGGCGGGGGACGAACTGGTCGCGCCGCCGTTCAAGAACCTGCCGCCGGAGTCGATCGAGAAGCTCGTCGCCACCGGCTTCCTGCGTATGGCGGCTGATCCGACGGCGAGCGGACAAGGTGATCCGGATACGTCGCGCAACCAAGTTGTCGCCGACACGGTCAAGATCGTCAGCTCGTCATTGCTGGGACTGACGGTCGGATGTGCTCAGTGTCACGATCATCGGTACGACCCGATCTCTCAAGTCGACTACTACCGGCTGCGAGCGATCTTCGAGCCGGCTCTGAATTGGAAAGCGTGGCGAAACCCCAACGAGCGATTGCGAACGCTCTTCACCGACTCGGATCGTGCCGCCTCCGCCACGATCGAAACCGAAGTCGCCAAAGTCGCCGACGAGAAGAAC
>JANNDA010001005.1:0-5181 GCA_031387195.1 Planctomyces sp.
GACGAGGGACGCAAAGACGATGCGAGCGTTTCCGGTCGGTCGGATCAACCGTTGCGCGAAGTTGTCGCCGACGACGAACCGGACCCGCAGCGTGCGATGCTCGACGCGCTGGATGAACTCGCCAGCGATGACTTGTGGGACATCCTCATCTTTCAACCGACGGAGTGGGACATTCATGAGACCGCGAAGTTGATTCGCGGTCACATGGCTCGGCGCGGTTGGACGAACGATGTGGAACTGCTGCCGTTGTACGCTCGGCTGTCGCTGCAAGAGCAGCAGCGAGTCTTTGAGCCGCGCGGCAATGCGCGGCGGATCGTCATCGCGACGAACGTGGCGGAGTCATCGTTGACGGTGCCACGCATTCGAGCGGTGATCGACACCGGCACGGCACGCATCAGTCGATACTCACCGCGCAGCAAGATGCAGCGGCTGCCAATCGAAGCGGTCTCGCAAGCGTCCGCCGATCAACGCAAAGGGCGTTGCGGGCGTATCGGGCCGGGCGTCTGCATTCGATTATTCAGCGAACAAGATTTTGCAGCTCGTGAACGATTCACTCCGCCGGAGATTCTGCGAACAAACCTGGCGTCGGTCATTCTACAAACGCAATCGCTGAACCTCGGCCCGATCGAAGAGTTTCCATTCCTGGAACCTCCGAAGCCGACAGCGATTCGCGACGGATACAAAACGCTGTTTGAACTCGGAGCGGTCAACGAGCGTAACGAGCTGTCGGAACTCGGACGCAAACTCGCAAAGTTACCGGTCGATCCGCGCATTGCTCGCATCATTTTGGCGGGACATGACGAGGCGTGTCTGAATGACATCCTGATCATCGCAGCGGCGTTGGAAGCTCAAGACCCGCGCGATCGCCCGATCGACAAGCAACAGCAAGCGGATGAAAAGCACAAGCCGTTTCAACATCCCGATTCGGACTTTCTGAGCTACTTGAAGGTGTGGGACTTCTTTCATCACCTCAAGGAGACGCTCTCAAAGGGGCAAGTCCGCAAGGCGTGCGTCCAGAACTTTTTGAACTTCAACCGGCTGCGTGAGTGGGCGGATCTGCATCGGCAATTGCTGGAGTTGGCTCAAGAGAGCGGGTTGAAGGCCGGGAAGCGAGTTTGGCAGGATGTCCAAGAAGCTACTGAATCAGGCGAGCCGGAGGGGGACAGCCCAATGGCACTTACTTTGGATTCGCCGTCAGCCAATGTCATCTTTCGCTCCGCGAAAGAACGTTCTTTCGCGGAGCGAAAGACGACATTGGCAGTGCCGCAGAACAGTGATGCGATTCATCGAGCGTTGCTCACCGGGTTTCTCTCCAGCATCGCTCAGCGCAGCGGCGAGACGTCCGAATATTTGACCGGTGGTGGATTGAAGGGAGTCGTATGGCCCGGTTCCGGCACGTTTGCCAAGAAGCCGAAATGGGTCGTCGCGGCAGAAGTCGTGGAGACGAGCAAACAATATCTGCGCACGGTGGCGCGAATTGATCCTGCTTGGATCGAAGCGTTGGCCGAGCATCTCGTCACTCGCACGCAAAGTGAGCCGCACTGGGACCGTGACGGTGGCTCGGCGGCGGCGTTTGAAAAGGTGTCGCTGTTCGGTCTGACGATTGTGCCGCGTCGAAAGGTGCGGTTAGGCCGTATCAATCCGACGCTGTCGCGTGAGTTGCTCATCAAGCACGGGCTGATTGAAGCAGACTTCGACTGCCACGCGGAATTTTTTAAGCACAACCGCGCGTTGATCGCGGAGTTGGAAGAGCTGCGTGTGAAATCTCGGCGAGCCGACTTTCTGAAGGGCGAGGACGCGCAGTTTGAGTTCTACGACCAGCGGCTTCCGGCGGATGTGGTCGATGGCGTGAGTTTGCTGAAGTGGCTCAAGGCTCGTGATTCAAAAGCTAAACCGCGAGCGGCTGAGAATGGCACAAACCCCACCGAGCTTGCCTCGGTGGAAACGACTCAATTACGTAGCCATCACGCTCCGCGTGATGAGCCGGACGCTTCAAACAGCGTCAACTCAACTGAAAGTCGAAACCTGTTGGGAGCGACCGGCTCGTCACGCGGAGCGGTGACGGCTACGTATTCTTCGGCTTCGCCTCAAAGCGGAACGACGAATTTGACGGCGAATGAGCGGTCACTGTTCTTCTCGCGTAACGATCTGCTCAATCCCGTCTCTGATGCGGTCACGACCGCTGACTTTCCGAGCGAACTCAAGCTGCAACATCTGCGAGTGCCGTTGCAGTACAAGCTCAATCCCGGTGAAGCGGATGACGGGATTACGATCTCGGTGCCGCAAGAGGGGCTCAATCAGCTCGATTCGCGCCGGCTGGGTTGGCTCGTGCCGGGATTGCTCGAACAGAAAATCACGGCATTGATCAAATCGCTGCCGAAAGAATTGCGGCGGATGTTCGTGCCGGTCCCTGACACGACGAAAGAAATACTCAAGCAGATCAAGTTTGGTGAGGGGAACGTCATCGACGCGATGGCCGCGATTCTGAGCAAGCTCAGTGGGCAACGAGTGAATGCGGAAGACTTTCGCGAAGAGGATTTGCCCACACATCTGCGAATCAACATCAAGGTTGTCGGGGCTCAAGGAAAACAACTCGCGGTCGGACGTGACGTCGAGGAACTTCGCAACAAGCTCGGCGCGAAGGCGTCGGCAAGCTTCTCCGCGATCGATCATTCCATTTGGAATCGCGACGGTCTCACCGATTGGGACTTCGATGTCTTGCCGGAGTCAGTCGATTTGCAACACGGCGGTCTCCGTTTGAAAGGCTTTCCGTCGTTGCTCGATCGTGGCGAAAATGTGTCGCTCCGTTTGGCCGATTCGCCGGAGCGAGCGGCGTTCGACACGCGTCAGGGATTGCGTCGGCTGTTCGTGATCGCGGCGTCCAAAGAGTTGAAGAAACAAGTGCAACACTTGCCGGAAATCAGCCGCTGGCAACTGCTAACCGCCACCTTGCCCGACAAAGGAAAGCTGACACAGCAGCTCGCTGAGTTGATTGCCGAGCGTGCGTTCTTTGCCACGGCTACCGCACCGTTGCCACGCACGAAGATTCAATTTCAGGATCGAGTCCGCTCAGCAAAGCTCCGTATCCCGCCCGCCGTGCAAGAGGTGATTGATCTGGTCGGCCCACTGATTGCGTCCTACACGGAGGCCCGCCGAGCGGTTGAAGGGTGCCGTTTACCATTCGCTCAATCGGCGATCACCGATTGCCGGGAGCAACTCGCTCGACTGATCGAGACGGGTTTCTTGATCGCCACTCCGTGGGATTGGTTGCAGCAACACGCGCGCTATTTCCAAGGGATCGCGATGCGCCTGAAAAAAATCACCGCTGGCGGACTCGCTCGCGACCAACGTGCGTCTGCCGATGTCGATCCACGCTGGCGACAACTGACCGAGCGACTGAATGCCGCTCAACAAACCGGCCGCCACGATCCCGAATTGATCCTGTGCCGCTGGATGCTGGAAGAACTTCGCGTTTCGCTGTTTGCTCAAGAACTCCGAACCGCGATCCCGATTTCGCCCCAGCGCTGGGACAAGCAGTTTCAAACCAGTGTCACGAACCTCAAGTAGATTGGGACCGACGCTGCGGGGGACTTTCAAACTACAACAGAACTCCGGCCACACAGGCGGTCATGAAACAGGCGAGTGTTCCGCCAAGCATCGCTCGCAGCCCCAGCTTGGCGATATCACCACGACGTTCTGGAGCCATTGCTCCGATGCCGCCAATCTGGATGCCGATCGATCCAAAGTTGGCGAAACCACAGAGCGCATACGTCAGCAACACGCGCGATCGTTCCGCCAGCTCGACTCCCTGTGGCGGATGTTTGATCCATTCGGCGAGCCGTTCATAGGCGATGAATTCGTTGGCCACCATGCGAATGCCCAGCAACTCGCCGACCGCGACGCAATCCTGTCGCGGCACACCGATGACCCAGGCCAGCGGCGAAAAGAGATACCCCAGCAGCACCGAGAAGGACCACGTTTGATCAAAGTAGAATCGTCCCATCGACGCCAAGCACCAATCCAGCAACGCGATCAGTCCCAAGAAAGCGATCAGCATCGCCGCGACATTCAAGGCTAGTTTCAGCCCCTCGGTCGCCCCATCCGCGGCCGCTTCAATCAGGCTGCCACTGGTCTGCGGTAACTCGGTGACAACATGCCCCAGTGTGGCGGGCTGATCGACTTCCGGTTGTAAAACCTTCGCGATCAACAAGCCGGCGGGAGCGGAAATAATCGACGCGGTCATCAAATGCCCCGCGTCAATTCCCATGCCGACATAGGCGGCCATCACACCGCCAGCAATCGACGCGAAGCCGCCCACCATGATTGCCATCAGTTCTGAATTGGTCATCCGCGCGACATACGGTCGAACGACTAACGGAGCTTCGGTCTGTCCGACGAAAATATTCGCCGCTGCTGACAGACTTTCGGCACCCGAGGTGTGCATTGTGCGACGCATCACCCACGCCATGACTCGCACGATCCGCTGCATCACGCCCAGGTAGTACAGCACGGACATCAGCGACGAGAAAAAAATGATCGTCGGCAAGACACTAAACGCGAAGTAGAAAGTTCTGAACTCCTTGCCGAAGACAAACGACGCTCCGGCATCAACGAAGTCCAACACCTGCAAAAACAACATCCCCAGCGCGTCAAACGTCAGGCGACCCGGCTCGGTCTTCAACGTCAACCAGGCAAATACAAACTGCAGCAGCAGGCCCATCGCAACTAACCGCCAATTGACGCGCCGCCGATGAGCGCTCATCAACCACGCCAGCCCGATCATCACGAGCAGACCAAACGCGCTGATGACACGCTCCATGAGCAAGCTCCCTTGAGGCAACGCGATTGAGCAAGTCGCTTCGAGGCTGTGATTTTATGTAGGATAGGCTTCCAGACTGTCGTGTTGTTCGGCGAACAATACGACAGTCTGGAAGCCTATTCCACTTAACGAATTTTCATGAAATTCAGCAATATCCTTTTGAAACAAGTAAGGCATATCTTTTACGTATGCAAACCTACATAGACAAAACGGTTTCTGAACTTTCCGCATTATTTCAGGAAGACTGTTATGTTTCCGCACTTTTGCTTTTTGGCTGTTGGTTTGGTTTTCCTACAGCTGCCTAGTGCCACGAAAAAAGAGTGGTCCGACAAGACAGGTGGATATCAATTCGAGGCGACTTT
>JANNDA010001246.1:0-3780 GCA_031387195.1 Planctomyces sp.
AGAGATGGTACGCATGGTGGCTCAATTGGGCGGCTACATCAACCGGCCTCTCGTCGATGAACCCGGCAGCGAAACCATCTGGAAAGGACTGCAACGCATGCACGACATGGCCCTCTGCTGGGATCTCTTTGGCCCCGGCAATCGTAAAACCAGCTAAAAGTTTTGTGGAACAATGAGGCCTCCGCCCTGGGCTTTCGAGTCTCGACCCTTCGGGCCGAAAAACGCGTAACAAATCCCGCCCGATTGATTGTTCACGTCAACCCCAACTTTTGATCACACTACCCGTAGCCTCGCTCAGCCTCTCCGCGACTGCGCTTCATCAAGGGCAGACAACTCCATTTGGGGGGAGCGTTTGGCGGCCAACTGGAGGGCTGCGGCGCGGCGTTGGTGGCGGATGTGTGGGTCTCCTTCGACCTCTTTCGCCTCTTGACGCAGTTCTTCCTTCGTCATTTGGAGCGAGCGTTCAAATCGCCAACGCTGGATGAAGTAGTCGGCGATTCCCCAGGCCACGGCGGTGATCGCCACGGATGAAACCACGCGAAGGACGCTGATGTTGATCAATGTCATTCGCTCCGGCAGATTGCCAGCGGTGATCGCGGCGAGACGCGGCCATTCGTCGAAGGTGATTCTGCCGCAGACGGCCAACAACAGCAGCAGCTTCAGGAGGCTCGTGAATCCTCGACCGAGCGAAGCTGGTGACAGGATGCGTGCGAGGCCGGATATTGGCGACAGTCGAGCGGCATCCGGTGCGGCGCGATTCGGTTGCCAGAGCCAGCCGACTTGTGCGAAGTGGGCGACAAGGACGGCTACGGTCGCCATCACGAGCGGTGTGCTTACCTGAGCGAACGACCAAAATACGATTTGACTCGCACGCGGAAGCAGCGTTTCAACCTGCAACTGCTCAGGAGAAATACGGCTGAAGGATTCCTGAAGCAGTTGAGCGGCCGACGCGGTGAATGACATCCCCCAAAGACCAATCACCGCCCAGGTGGCCAAAGTTCGGGAGGCGATGACGAGTTCGGTGCTGCGTGCGACTAAGCCCTGTTCACGAGCCTCGCGCCGACGGCGTTCCGTGGGACGCTCGGTGCGGGCTTCTTGATCGTCGTCCGAAAATGCCATCACGAGCCCTCAATGAGTGTCCGAGTCCGACTCAGTGAGTTGATCTGATTGAGACACGACTGATTCGATTTCATCGACAAGGTTCCAACGCAACGCATCCGTCACAGACTGATTGATCCCAGTGAGGCTCGCAGCCACAACGAACAAGCTCACGGCGGGTCGAAGCGAATGGCCAATGACGGTCGATTGCCCGGACAGCCCGGCAGAGCCCAAGAGTCCCAGAGCTAGATTTACGAGAAACATCGTGGCCAAAGCGGGGGCCATGACGGTCAATGACAACTGGCAGGCGTGCTGCAACAGAAGTGCGGCAGTCGCGGGTTGGAACAGACCGCGATTCATGTCGCCCAGTGGCCACGATTGAAAGCTCTCGGACAAGGCTCCGACTAATTGAATGTGTCCGTTGATGGGCGAGCAAAGCAGAAAGCAAGCGGTGCCCCACAACGTCAGCCAGCGGGCTTGAGGCGAGCCTGCTGAATCGGATTCGTCATCGACAGCAACTTGCCCCGTTTGCTGGTCGAGCAAGTGTCCGGCCAGCGGCACAGCCCACAACACGAGCAACGAACCACAACCTAACAAGAACCCGATGCTGAACTCCGAAACGACAGCTCGGCTGCTGGAGAAGATGTCGAGTGCTGGAAGACTTGCAGGACCGACCAGCGGTGACAGCAACATCGCCACGGCAATTGCTAAACCAACACGTGCCGGCCACGGCAAGATTGCTCGCCCCAGCAACGGTCCCACGGCCAGCAACCCAGCGACACGACAGAGCGTCAATGCAAACACGACCAACTGTGCCGACCAGGGGGCCAGCCAGAGGCTCAGGTCGGTGATGGCGATGTTGGGCATGGTTCGATGACTTGGAAATAAAATCGTCTCAGTGAAACTCACATCGTCGAGGGGATTGATTCGATCAACGAAGACGAAAACTCGCTCAACCGTTGCAGCATCCACGGCAAGAGCGCGACTGTTGAGATCGCCAGCACGGCCAGCTTGGGTACGAAGTTCAGCGATTGATCGGCCAGTTGCGTGGCCGCTTGAAACAAGCTGATCAACAAGCCAATGACCAAGCAGATCAACAGCAACGGCCCGGCCAGTTGCAGCGCCAGCCAGAGGGATGAGCGGATGAGTTCAGAGGCGTGGTCATTGGTCATTGGTCATTGGTCATTGGTCATTGGTCATTGGTCAATTCACGCTGGCCAGCAACATGCCGACCGTGAGGAACCAGCCATCGATCAGCACAAACAACAGCAGCTTGAACGGGAGCGAGACCGTTGATGGCGTCATCGTGGTCAGCCCCAGCGCGGTCAGCACCGAGGCGATGACGAAATCAATCACCAGAAATGGCAAGAACAATTGAAAGCCGATCATGAAACCGGTCTTCAGTTCGCTCAGCAGAAATGCGGGCAACAAGACTGTCAGCGGAACGTCGTCGTAGCTTTGAGGTGTCGGCAAGTTCGCTTGCTTCGCGTGCTGACGTTGCAAATCGAGCAGCATCCACACGCCATCTGAGTTGCCCGACGATTCGATTTGTCGGCTCATGAATCTTCGGATCGGAGCCAAGATACGCGGCGCGATCACTTCGAGTGATGGCGAGGCACCGTTGGGCAGATTCGCGTAAGGTTTCCATCCAGTTTCATAGGACTCGGTCCAGACCGGAGTCATGACGAAGGCTGTCAGAAACAGGCTGAGTGCCATCAGCACTTGGTTGGGGAGAATCTGCGGAGTTCCCAGCGCTTGTCGCAGCAAGCCGAGCACAACGGCAAAGCGAACAAAACAAGTGCTCATGAGCAGGACTGCGGGCACTACGCTCAACACCGCCGCACCGATCATCCACGGCAACGACGATGCGACGGATTGTGTCGTGAGCAGTGCTGAGGGATCGAGCGCCGTTGCCGTGACTGGCTCCGCAGCCGTTGCCGGAGCCACCAACAGCAACGCCATCAAGAGCGCGGCAATTCCACTCAATTGGAGATGACGTCTCGTAAAACGATCCGTGACGCTCATTCGCGTGCCTCCCTTGTGGATGAGGGCACGCCACTTCCCGTCAACATGCGATCTGGCCAGCGAGAGTCGTTCGGCAAATTGGATTGAGCGGCGACCGCTGGCTTTTTCGGAGCCGGCTTGTGCAGCAGCGTGCGAAACGTCTCGACCAGTCCGTGATCGCGTCGTGTCGTGCGACATAACCCAGCGAGGCAATCTATTTCCACCGGATCGGTGATTTCGGTCAGCGTTTGTAATCCGTGAGGCGACAGGCTCAGAACCAGAATGCGTGAGCCGCAGCGAGCCAGTATCACCGAGGTCCGTTGATCAATTGCGTGGCGTCCCAGCACATCAAACGCTTCGCTCGGTAGTCCGCGAGCGGCCATTGTTGACTGCGACTTCAACCAACGTGCGCCGCAGACGATGACTCCGATCACCGCCAACAGCGGCCAAACAGTCGATCCCCAACCTGGACGCGCGATGGCCGTGCCGCCATCGGCGTTCTCTGAGTTTCCTTTCGCCAAACGTTGTTCCCGGGACGAAGACGGAGGCGACAGCGTGATCGGCGTGTTTTTTCCGGCTTTCACAGTTCGTTCGCTCGGGAACTGCGTATCGGAATCGCCGAGGATACTCCGCAAGTTCGTCTTACTTGGTCGAGAGGGCTGCGTTGAACTCAATGAT
>JANNDA010001030.1:0-1961 GCA_031387195.1 Planctomyces sp.
CAACAGATTTGAGCTTGTCCCAAGCTCCAAAGACTCGCTCTGAGGAAAGCCCCGGCTTGTAGAAATCCAGTTGAACAATGAGGGCTGCGAGCATTGTCTTCGTGTGTCCGGTGGATTCAGTCCAGCAAGCAACCAGCCGCCGCTGAATCGCCGTGGCAGACAAGGCGTTGCGGCTAAAGAGCGGCTGATGCACGGCGTCAGAAAGCCGATCCGTAACGTCATTGAGAATCGTTCGCCGATCAGTGATGCGCGAGTTGACCAATGAGTAAACATTCGCCATGTGATAGGCGGCTGGGTTGATCTCGGTGCCAAGAGCTTGCAATCCAAGTCTGGCACATTCCACAAGCGTCGTCCCACTTCCAGCAAAGGGATCGAGAACCCTATGGCCAGTGGCGGCATGGCAATCCAAGAGTGCGTGTACCAGTTGAGGCGAAAACTGCCCGTTCCAAGTGAGCAGGTTTCGTCGCTTCCGTTCTTGGATGTCGAGTTTGCTTTGCTCGATTGATTTGCGGTCTACTGGCAAGTCCATCAATTCTGGCAGCATAGTGTCTACATCCAACTCCATCACGGTTCGACCAGTTCCACTGAGGCGGGGTGGCTGGGGGCGAGCGCTTCGCTCGCCCCCAGCAAGCGTCAATACAACACTCCTGATTCTTGCCAATTCGACTGTGGGCGGCGAAGGGCCGACCACAGCCACACGGTTTACCTCACGTTCCCTCACGCCGTCTTGAAGACCTTCGGCAGGACGCGGCTGACTGTGCCGTCGGGGGGGATGAGGTCGATCAGCTTTTTGACGATGTCGTCCGGGCGGACGCCCTCGGCTTCGGCGTTGAAGTTGGTCAGGATGCGATGCCGCAGGACGGGGGCGGCGACTGACTGCACGTCTTCGATCCCCGCGTAGGGGCGGCCGTGCAGGATGGCTCGGGCTTTGGCACCGAGGATCAGGTACTGGCTGGCTCGCGGGCCGGCGCCCCAACTGACGTATTGCTTCACGAAGTCGGGAACCTTCGCGTCGCTCGTGGCTCCGTCCTGCTTGCGGGTCAGTCGCGCGAACTGCATCGCGTAACGAATGACCGAATCGGCGACGGGGACTCGACGGACAAGACTCTGCAATTCGAGCCACTCTTCGTAGCCGAGCACCTTCTCGACCGAGGGGATTGTGTTGACCGTCGTCTGTCGGACGATCTCGAACTCCTCCTCCTCGCTCGGGTACTGGACGAGGATTTCAAACATGAACCGGTCGAGCTGCGCTTCGGGAAGCGGGTACGTTCCCTCCTGCTCGATCGGGTTCTGCGTGGCGAGGACGAAGAACGGGTTTGGCAGCTTGTGTCGCTTGCCGCCCGCCGTGACCTGGTGCTCCTGCATCGCTTCGAGCAGCGCGGCCTGAGTCTTCGGCGGCGTCCGGTTGATCTCGTCGGCCAGCAGGACATTCGTGAAGACCGGGCCGGGCAGGAACTTGAACTCGCGCGTCCCCGACGACTTGTCCTCCTGAATCACTTCCGTTCCGGTGATGTCGGCGGGCATCAGGTCGGGCGTGAACTGGATGCGGTTGAACGACATGTCGAGCGTCTCGGCCAGCGTCCGCACCATCAGCGTCTTCGCCAGACCCGGCACGCCGACGAGCAGCGCATGCCCACCCGCCAGCATCGCGATGAGCAGCTCTTCGACGACGACTCGCTGTCCAATGATGACCTTGCCCAATTGATCGACCACCCGCCGATACGCCGCGCCGAGTCGCTCGACGGCGGCGAGATCACTGTTTGCCGGTTGGGCATCCGCAGAAAAAACGTCTGTCACGCTGAGAACTCCGAAGTGTGAGGCTGATGTCGGGCAGCATCATCACGGAGGGTGCGGGCGATTGCAAACGCGGCCCGTAGCACATGCTGCCAGCTTGTGCGTCTCTTCCCTCGTCATACCCTTACTCATAATCTTCATCGTAATCCTCCTCCGCTTGTCCATTG
>JANNDA010001035.1:0-1531 GCA_031387195.1 Planctomyces sp.
TGTAACTCGTCCGAATCGCGATCGACGGACAACGTCCCATCGACCACTGCAAATCGCCGAACCGATGATGCGGATGCCATTCCGAATGATGCTCGCGTTCGATCAATTCAGCGACTGCGGGTGAGAGCCCCGGCTCGGTGACGATCGTTTGACGGCGTGCTGATCGAGGACTGACCCACCGCACGGGGACTGAACTCAAGAACGTGTGACCCAGCCAATCGGCCAGCCGATGTCGCTCTCCCAGTTTTTTCAACGCGGCACCCAAACGCAGCGGTTGCCAGAAGACGAGGCCTGCGCCATCGACGACTCGATTCGCCAAGTGCGGCATGATTGTCCGCGCTTTGGCGCTGCCACCCAAGGAAACCCACGGCCGGTGCAGCGACATCGCGTGAGAGGCCAAGACCATCCCCATTCCTTTGCTGACGCTCGGATCAGCGACCGACCAGTCGCAGCCCCAGACCATCTCCATCTGCTCGTCACCGAGCCGCACACTCCACGGAATCAACCCAATAAACCCGTTGATAAGCCCGTCGCGCGTCCAGACATAGCCTCGCTCGCGACCACGATTGAAGTCGGAGTCGTAGTACTTCCACTCGACCACATCGTCCGGCATTCCGCGTTGGCCGAGATACTCTTTGACCTGATCTTTGGGAGCATCCTGCAATGACAAAATCGCATCGTCCATGATCGATCGTCTCGGGAAAGCGCCGCGTCGAGCGACTTGAGGTAGGGCAACAGATGGGATTATGGCCGAGCGGCCGGAAGGGGGCGGGAATGTAGGCAGCTTGCGACGAGAGGGTCAATTCGTGTTTGAGAACGAGAAGAGGATTGATCATTGGTTATCGGTCGTTGGTCATTGATCATTGGAAAAGGAACGAGAAATGACCAATGATCAACGACCGATAACCAACGATCAATTGAGCCTTGTTTTACCTTGGCTAAGATCGCCGCCACACATTGACCCCAGAAAGGTTTCTGCTCATGCCCGCTGACGAACTTGACCGCATGTTGGTGGCTCGTATTCGCCAAGGAGAACAGGAGGCGTGGCAAGAGTGCATTTCGCGATTTGAAGGTCGCTTGCAAGCATTTGTTGAAAGCCGTTTAGGCAATCGGGCGACGAGCGAGGATGTCGTTCAAGAAACGTTCCTGGGCTTTCTGATCAGTCTGCCCAACTACGATGACGCGACACCCATGGAGAGTTTTTTATTCTCGATCGCGGCTCACAAACGGACGGACGTGTTGCGACGCAACGGTCGGCGTCCGGAGTTACCGCTGTTGCTGGTGGATTCCGATGGCGGTGTGCGTGAGCCAGCGGGGTCCGACCGAGCGGCTTCCAGTTTGTTCCGCAGTCAGGAACGACAATCGACCGAGGGTGCGGCCCTCGCCGAAGCTTTGCAAACGCTGATCACGCAATGGTGGGAGCGCGGCGAGTTCGAGCGATTGAAGTGTATCGAACTCATCTTCGTGCTCGGCTGGAAGAACAAAGACGCGGCCGAGCATCTCGACATTACGGAGCAAGATGTCGCGAACC
>JANNDA010001067.1:0-4560 GCA_031387195.1 Planctomyces sp.
CCGATTCCAGTTTCGGTTTGACCTCAGCGGGGTCGCAGCCAGAATTGCTGGCATCCCGCTGGGATGCAATCTCTCCAAACGACCAAACCGGGGGTATCGCTTCGCTCAACCCCATACGCACCAAATTAAGGAAAGTAACTAAGAATCAAGGCCAATTTCGCTCTGAGATCGAATTCAATTCGCCTTCGCCAGTCGCCGCAGACCTCCAAGTCGTGCCACGACCGATGGCAGCAATTCCTTAAGTTGGTGCCTACGGTTGCTGGTGTTGTTGGGACCAACCGCCAAACGACTTAGATTTGGGGAGGCATGGCTCCGATGTCCAAAGGCGGCGCGGAGGCTGTGGTAGTCTTGGAGAGCCGCCGTTTGTCACGCTGTGGGTGCCTCGATTTCTCTCAGGCAATGACTCCTGAGTGAGTCACGAGTGTCTGAGGCTCAGGTGCTCGCGGTGCTCGCGGTGCTGGCTTCGATCCGACAGGGTTCCAACCAAAGCTGGTTGGTCTTGATGAGCGTGTTCAGGATCGTGAGCAGCTTTCGCATGGCGGCGGTCAGGGCCACTTTCTTGAGTTTCCCTTCGCTCAGCAGACGCTGATAAAAAGCTTTGACGCGCGTGTTGAATCGTGTGGCCACGAGCGTGGCCATGTAGAGCACTCGCCGAACATATGATCGTCCGCCAAACGTGCGGCGCTGGCCGGACGTTTTTCCGGACTCGTTGTTCATGGGAGCCACGCCGACGAGCTTGGCAATCTCGCCGCGATTGAGTTTCCCCAATTCCGGTAGCTCCGCCAGAAGCGTGCTGATGGTCACGACACCCATCCCTTTGACAGATTCCAGGATCTCGATTTTACGCGCGTTGGCCGTGTCGGCCTGGACGCATTTCGTCAAACGCTCGTCGATGGTTTTGACCTGCTGTTTCAGGGTTTCCAGCGACTGTTTGATGTATTCCTGGATTTCTGGATCGGCCGCTTGTTGCCGCCGATTGTTTTCCTGATTGATCAAATCCAGCAACTGCCGCCGACATTCGACCAACGCCTGAAGCTTCTGCTCATTAACGGATTTGGCCACCTGAGCGGCCGGTTGAGCCACTTGTCCGTAGAAGGCAATCACGTTCGCATTGATCAAATCGGTCTTGGCGTCCTGGCCGATGCCGGCCGCGAAGGAACGCACCCGGCGCGGGTTCACCACAGCCATGGCGATGTCGTGCTGATGTAACAGCCCGACCAATAATTCTTCATAGCCACCAGTGGCCTCCATCACGGCGATCGTGGCCTGGGGATTCTGGATCCTCCCAATCAGTTCGGTGACGATCTTCTGCAGAGTGTTGTCGATTGAAAATGTTTCCTGGCCATCGGCACCCAAGCAGCGACCGCGGCGGAAGTCCGCTTCGCGGTGCTGGTGCTGTCGCACCACCACATCGACGCCCAACGCTTGCAACAGCGCGATCATAACCCCGCCGGCGTAGTAGCGATCCGCAACCACCAGATCACCCGACTTCAACAGATCCCAGAATTGTCGGAACAGCGCGGTCTCGCCGGTCTCTTTGCCAGAGTACGGTCACCTCGCGAAGCCCCTCTGATCACTCGTCCCCGCAAGGCTTCGACGACCGCGACGCGAGCCACTTTCGAAGATTTCCTCCAGACGCTTCGCCGTGAGCGCGGAAGTGCCATTCGTGCCACGCCCCTGTCTGCGGCGAATTGACAGGAAAGCTCGCTTCGAGTGGCCGTGACGGAATCTCTAACGCTCACTCCAAATTTCGCGGTCCGTTTGATACCGTGCGAAAGTGATGTCAGCGCGTCGGCCAAAACTTCGAGGAGTCGAGATGGCGACCATTTTTCAACGGATCATCAACAAAGAGATTCCGGCACAAATCGTCTTCGAGGACGACCAGTGTTTGGCGTTTCATGACGTCGCGCCGCAGGCTCCGACGCATGTGTTGGTCATTCCCAAGAAGCCGCTGCCGAATCTCGCGGCCGCGCAGACAGACGATCAAGCTCTGCTCGGACATTTGCTGTTGGTGGCGAAACAAGTTGCTGAGCAACTGGGGCTCAGCAACGGCTATCGCACTGTGATCAACTGCGGTTCGGATGGCGGACAGTCGGTCGATCATTTGCACGTTCACGTCCTCGGCGGTCGAGCTTTGCACTGGCCGCCGGGGTAAGCACTTTGTCGTGGGCGGCTCGCCTGCGCATCAAGCCACGACAGGCGAGCCGCCTGTCGCTACGAAATGAAAAGGAATCGTTCGATGGGCATCCGCAAATTAGTCTTGGCTGGCTCTGTTCTGATCGCGATGGCCGCTCTGCTGTCGGCGAACTTGCAGACGGAGACGCCATCTGGGCTCGCGATGACGAAGGCCGCGCAGACCTATCTCAGTAAACTGACCGATGAGCAGAAGAAGCAAACGAGCTTCGCGTTCGACGACAAAGAACGGCTCAACTGGCACTTCATCCCGCGGCCTCGCAACGGCCTGCCGGTCAAACAGCTTGAGGGCGACGCGCTGAAGTCCGCGTTTGCGTTGATTCGAGCCGGTTTGTCCGAAGTCGGATACGACCAAGCGTTGAACGTCATGAGCCTCGAAGAGGTGCTGTACCTGCTCGAAGGTGGAGCTCGCGAAGAACGGCGAGCGAAGCGCGATCCGCAAAAGTATTTCGTCAGTGTCTTCGGGACTCCGGGCGATACCGGATCGTGGGGCTGGCGGTTGGAAGGGCATCACCTTTCACTGAACTACACGATCAAGGATGGGAAAGTCGCGTCGAGCACTCCCGAATTCTTCGGCACGAATCCCGGCACAATCGACGCGGGACTTGGTCGCCGTATTCGAGTGCTCGGAGCCGAAGAAGATATGGCCCGCGCGCTGTTGAAGCTGTGTGATGAGGATCAGAAAAAGGTTGCTTGGGTTGATAAGGCCGCGCCCGACGAACTGCGAACCGGCGGCGCGATGGGAACAAACCCCGTTGCCGCGCAACCGGAGCCGACCGCTCCGGTCGGCTTGCCTGCTGCGAAGATGAGTGTCGATCAGAAGAAGCTGCTCGCGGAATTGTTGTCGGAGTATTTGAAGAACATGCCGGGTGACGTCGAACGCGAACGCCGAACGCAAATCGAAGCGGGCGGTCTCGATAAGATTCATTTCGCCTGGTGGGGCAGCAGCGAGGTCAACGAGCGGCACTACTACCGCGTCCAAGGCCCGACGTTCCTCATCGAGTACAACAACACGCAAAACAACGCCAACCACGTCCACAGCATGTGGCGGAACTTGGGCGGCGACTTTGCAATTCCGGTTAAGTAGCGTAGGGCTCAGCAATCATCCCATTGAAGAGGGCGTTTCCGTGGCAACAACACTTCGTCAATCTTCGGCGAAGCCATCCAAAGTTCGACATCGACAACCGCCTGACGGGCTCTGGCGAATCACGGTTCGTCTCTACCACGAGATAATCCGTGCTGGAATCCTGACGAAAGATGACCCGGTTGAACTCATCGAGGGATGGCTGTATCGCAAGCTGCCAAAGAATCCTCCTCACACTGTGGCGAGCCGGCGACTCAAACGCTGTTTGGACAAACTGCTGCCCGACGATTTGGTGACCATCTACCAGGATCCGATAACGTTCAGTCAGTTGGATAGCGAGCCGGAACCGGACATCGCCGTTGTTTCCTTGGAATCAAGCGACAGGCTCGCCGGTCATCCGACCGCTAAAGAAACGCATCTGGTCGTCGAAATTTCCGATTCCAGTTTGAAGACTGATACGGATGACAAAAGAAAGTTGTACGCCCGCGGGAAGATTACGACTTATTGGGTCGTCAACCTCACGGACTCTCAAATTGAAGTCTTCAGGCAACCGGCAGGGACGACCGAGTTGTCCGATTACAAAACGCATGAGATTTACACAGCCAAGCAACGAGTGCCGGTCGTACTCAACGGCAAGAAAGTCGGTTCAATTCTGGTTGCGGATGTGTTGCCGTGACCGATGTGGCGCACGCGGCTCGTGTGCGTTTGAATTCCTGTTTGTCTTCAACTGTTTGTTTTCAACCACGCACGCGAGCCGCGTGCATCACACCAATCAACGAGGTTCAGCATGACGAAGCATTGGCGAGGATTCTTGTTCCTAGTTTGCCTGGCGGCATTGACGGCCGTGACAACATTTTCCAGCAGCGCATTTGCCGAAGATGAATGGCAAACGATCTTCGACGGCAAGACGCTCGACGGTTGGGACGGCAATCCTGATTTCTGGCGCGTCGAAGACGGCTGCATCACCGGCCAGACGACCGAAGAGAAGAAGACGAAGGGAAACACCTTCATCATTTGGCGCAAAGGTGAGACCACCGACTTCGAGCTGACGCTCGAATACAAAATCATCAACGGCAACTCCGGCATACAGTACCGCAGCTTTGAAGTGCCCAAGGAGAAATGGGTCATCGGTGGCTATCAGGGCGATTTCGAGGCAGGCGATACTTACTCCGGTATTCTCTACGGCGAGCGGTTTCGCGGCATCCTCTGCAATCGCGGTCAGAAGACCGTGTTGAAGCAAAAGGATGGTAAGTTTGCTGTCGAAGTCGTTGGCTCCGTCGGTG
>JANNDA010001100.1:0-4282 GCA_031387195.1 Planctomyces sp.
CGTGCGGCGACTCGTCGATGACCGGACTATCCGATCAGAGCATCGACCTTGTCGTGACCGACCCTCCATTCTTCGACAACGTCCATTACTCGGAACTGGCCGACTTCTTCTTCGCGTGGCAGCAGATCGGGAACCGGACAATGCACTCCTCCGGCTCGACGACTCGTCATCTCTCCGAGGTCCAAGACGCCGACGCCGACAAGTTCGCCGAAAAGCTGCAAGCCGTCTTCCGCGAATGTCATCGCGTGCTCCGAGACGATGGCTTGCTGGTCTTCAGCTATCACCATTCGCGCCACGAAGGCTGGGCCTCCTTGGCGAAAGCGATTCTCGGAGCGGGCTTCCTCGTCGTGAACTCGCAGCCGGTCAAGGCCGAGATGTCCGTCGCGACTCCCAAGTCGCAGGCCAAGGAGCCAATCCAGTTCGACATCATCCTCGTGTGCCGCAAACGTGATGCGGCCGCTCACGTCCCATGCCCCACTGAGTCGGACGCACTGGCATCTGCGAGGAAGAAACTCCTGCGTCTGTACGCGGAAGGTTTCAGTCTGTCACTCAACGACCGCCGCATCGTGCTGCTCGGCCAACTGCTCACCTTGCTGCGTGCCCCTGATGACTTCGAGTCAATCGCACGTCACATCAACGACGACATCCATGCGCTCGCCCCCAGTGAGCCAGTCCGCCGTCGTCCGCCGCCACAGAAGCTGCTTTTTGAAGATGCGTGACTGGATCGTCTCCTGGCAATCGGCGAAGCCCCTCGCCAGTGGCACCCGGTGTGCTCTCAGGTTTTCGCTATGGCCACAAAGCTCACTTCAGAAGTTGTTGAGTCGTATTTGAACTGTAAGTTCAAGGCACATCTCAAACTCGCGGCGCAGGCAGGCACCAAGTCGGAATTTGAGATCCTGCTGCTCGAAGCGCGCGATCGGGTGAGGCGCAAGGCGATTGACAAAATCGTTGCCAACTTGTCTGCGGACGAAATCGAAAGGGATGTTGCGCTCTCAACGTCTACCTTGAAGCGAGGGGCTTCTTACATCTTCGATGTGGTGTTGGACAACGATCAGATGTCGTTGGTCTTCGACGGGTTGAAACGCACCCCCGGCCCATCGAAGCTGGGGGCGTTCCGCTATCTCCCGGTACTGTTCCACGGAGGTGAAAGGCCCGGTAGGGAGCAGCGAACGATGCTGGAAGTACTCGGCCTGATCTTGGGGGCGATTCAGGGCGCGGAGCCGGGCTGGGGACTTCTTGTCTTCGGACAGGATTGCACGATCCGCCGAGTTAGACTCCGATCGAACGGTGCTCAGGCACAGCGAGTCCTCCAGGAACTCAAGGAGCGTCGAACGTCGGATACGCTGCCGCAGTTGATGCTCAATCGACACTGCGAAGTCTGCGAGTTTCGCTGCCGTTGCCATGCAGAGGCGACATCAAAGGATGACCTAAGCCTGCTGCGGGCAATGTCCGAGAGCGAGATCAAGAAGTATGTCCGCAGAGGGATCTTTACGGTCACTCAATTGTCTTGCACATTCCGTCCCCGGAGAAACAGCAAGCCACTGAAGCAGAAGCCTTCAGCCCGCCAGCATGCGGTGCAGGCACTTGCCATCCGCGAAAAGAAGATCCACGTTCTCGGTTCTCCGGAATTACCCGTCTCGCCCACCCAAATTTATCTTGATCTCGAAGGCGATCCGGAACGCAACTTCGTGTATTTGGTGGGGATGATCGTCGAGCACAACGGCGTGCAGGAGCATCATTCTTTTTGGGCGGACAATTCCGCCGACGAAGTCCGGATCTTCCAACAGTTTCGTGAGATCTTGGATCGCAACGAACCGTACTTGTTGTACGCGTACGGCAGCTATGAGGCCGCATTCGTGAAGCGGATGAGCAAGGATTCCGGCCAGCCAGAACTAGGCGAGAAGATTCTTGCTCGCCTGGTAAACGTTCTCTCCGTCATTCACTCGCACTTCTACTTTCCCACGTACTCGAATGGGCTGAAAGACATTGCCGGCTATCTTGGCTTCCGATGGACAGAATTGGATGCATCGGGAATCCAGAGCATCGTCTGGCGCAGGCGGTGGGAAGAAGGCGGCCTTTCGACGTACAAGGACAGACTCTTGACTTACAACCTGGAGGACTGTGCCGCTCTCAAACGGGTCACGGAAGTGCTCGTCACTACCTGCCGCGCGGAACCCGCAGTGAAGACTGGTCTCAACCACGAGGGAAATCAGGTCTGTCGGGTGGAGGAAATCGCCCCACAATCGAGCCGTCGAGAATGGTGCCGAATCGAATTTGCGATTCCCGATTTCGAGTTCGTCAACGACCGTGCGTACTTTGATTATCAGCGTGACAGGGTCTTCATCCGGACGAGTAAGACGTTGAGAAAGAGCCGAAGGCAGGAGCGTCGAAAACAGGGCAAGAAAAACCTTCGACCTAACCGCCGTGTCGAAATCACGGCGGAGAAATGTCCGTTTTGCGGGGGAACGGACCTCGCAAAGAGGATCGATGGGCGCTTGGCTCGTCTGGCGTACGATCTTCTCGTCAACCGCACAGGGATTCGGAGGTCTGTCACGCGAATCACATCCGCTTGGTATTGCTGTGGCCGGTGCCAAAAGAAGTTTCTTCCCGACGAATACCATCGAGTTGCTGAGCATTTTCATTCACTGAAGAGCTGGGCCATCTATGAGTATGTGGCTCACCGGAAGCCCTTTGCGCACGTCGCGGAAAGCATCCGAGATTGTTTCGGCCTGCCTATCACCACCCCGGATGTCTGTGAGTTCAAAAGGGAGTTGGCCAACTATTACGCGGGGACATACGAAAAACTCGTGGAAAAGATCGCGAGCGGAGTCCTGATTCACGCAGACGAGACGGAATTCCATATCAAGCAGATTGGTAAGGGCTACGTCTGGATCTTCACAAATCTGGAGGAAGTCGTGCTCATGTACCGAGCGTCTCGCGAGGGAGACTTTCTGCATGATCTGCTGAAGAGCTTTCGGGGAGTGCTCGTGACCGATTTCTACGCGGCGTACGACTCGCTGGATTGTCCCCAGCAAAAGTGCTTGATCCATCTCATCAGGGATTTCAATCAGGACATCCGAGGCAACCCTTGGGACGAGGAATTGAAATCGCTCGCCGACAGCTTCGGAAAGTTGCTGCGTGCGATTGTCACCACCATCGACCGACACGGACTGAAACGGCAGCACCTCAGCAAACACCAGCGATCCATCGGACACTTCTTTGATGGCATCGCGGGGCAACCTTTTCGATCAGAGGTTGCGGAAGGCTATCGCACGCGGCTCTTGAAAAACCGGGGCAAGCTCTTCACGTTCGTGGATCACGACGACGTGCCCTGGAACAACAACAACGCAGAGCACGCCGTTAAGCATTTCGCCTACTACCGGGAATATGCCGATGGAATGGTCAAGGAGTCTGGACTGAAAGATTATTTGGTGCTGCTGAGCATCTACCTGACCTGCAAATACAAGCGAGTCAGTTTCCTCAGATTTCTTCTGTCGCGGGAAACGGATATCGACATGTTTCGCAACAGCCGAGGACAGCGGAAGCCACCACTGACTATCGAATTGCACCCACCAACTTGGATGCAATCGCGTCGAAGCCGGAGACAGACGGCAAAGAAGCACCAACCACAGAACAAAAACTCGGCGACGGCGTTGGTCTCGGACAAGTCGACTCATTTGGACGGGGGAAGTGCGGAACCGATTCCAAGCTCGTGATGACCACGGAATTCGCAATCCGAACAACGCATCATTCTCGTGGGGAAACCCGTGAAGTGATGAAAGAACTGTTCGAAGTGATGGAAGGCGACCATCTTGAAGTCGAAGTCATCCTTACTCAACGAGACCACACGATCTATTTCACCAAAACGCATCGCCAAGACTTGCTGACGGTGATCGCGGCGAGCCAACTCAGTTGTGGCCAGTCCGCAACCGAGCCAGAGTGACGACGACCTTCCGCGAAGAGATGAGCCGGCTCGTGTCGCACCTGACCGAACGGCTCAGTGTCAGTGAGGATGCCAGCGTCGTGCCGTAGGACGCGAATCACTTTCAAGCGGCTAAGCGGGCGGCATGGCCGGTTCTGCCGTCGTGTCTGAACCGCTCGGCACCTGCGATAGTCCGCGTGCGTCGGAGTCATCGAGCACCAACTTGGGCGACGTGCTCTGCACTCGCTGCTCGACTTGTTTGATGTGCTCGGCGGGGGGAATGTTTTCGGGCAGAGTGCCGCCGATGCGTTGAATCGCGGCGCGGACTTCCTTGCCAACATCGTTGTGCGTTTGGATTGC
>JANNDA010001106.1:0-3131 GCA_031387195.1 Planctomyces sp.
CCGATTCAGCGACATCCTGCAGCATCGTTTCGCTCGATTGGCTCCTGGAGTCCGCGAATTGCGCAAGGGGTTGGAGGACTGCAATGACATCGCCACACGCACGCTCAAGGAAAAGGGTGGCTCAGAGACCGCGACTGGCGAAGCGACTGTGAATTCTTCGCCAGCAAGCAGCGCGGGCGGACAATTGGATGCCGGTGTGTCGGCGGGCGCGATTCGTTCACGCCAAGACGCTTTCAACCGGCTGGAAGAAATCGCCAACTTTCTGCGTCAGGTTGAACCACACAGCCCCGTTTCGTATCTGGTCCAACGCGCCGTCAATTGGGGACGCATGCCCTTTGAAGATTTGTTGCAAGAGTTGCTCAAGGACACCACCGTGCGGGCTCAAGTGGGAGAGCTCTTGGGGATCAAACCGCCGGCAGAATAAGCTCAACTTTGTTTCGTGAGGTACGGTGGCGATATGCCGCCAAACGTCAACACCCATCAAAAAGGAACAGCAACCATGGCCAAAGAAAGTTTGCAACACAAGCTGGATCGCGTTCGCAAGCCACGCGTTCAAATCACCTACGACGTCGAGGTCAACGGCGCGATGCAATTGAAGGAATTGCCCTTTGTCGTCGGCGTCATGGGAGACTTCTCCGGCAAGCCGGACAAAAGTCTTCCGCCCATGAAGGACCGCAAGTTCGTGGAGATCAGCCGCGACAATTTCGACAAAGTCCTGTCCGGCATGACACCCCGATTGACCTTCCGGGTCGATGACAAGCTCAGTGGCAAGGAAGGCCAGGAACTCGGTGTGGAATTGCGTTTCAACAGCATGGAGGACTTCAAGCCGGGCAACGTCGTCAAGCAAGTCGAGCCGATGCGAAAGCTGCTCGAACTGCGTGACAAGCTGTCCGATCTGAAGAGTAAAATGGACGGCAACGACAAGCTCGAAGGTTTGCTGGACGACATCTTGAAGAACACCGGCTCCCGCGAGGAACTGGCCAAAGAACTCGGACTGGATCAACCTCCCGCCGCCGAGTAACTAACCCGAAGCGTTAGCGAGGGCGAACGCTTCACAAAACTCGCTTGACCTGACCCCCGTCGCTGAGAGCGCCCCGCTCTCGGTTCGGGTTACTTGTTTATCAACCTCCTGAAAACATCCACGAAATAGGAGCAACCACGATGAGTGCCCAAGAAGCGAAATCTCAAGCCGCGTCGGAAACGACGGAAGGCGAATCCCTGCTCGACAACATCTTGAAGCAAGGCTTCAAGGCCAGAAATGACGATGCCCGCGACATCGGAAAGGGGCTGTTAAAAGAGTTCATCGGGCAGTTGCTCGATCCGAAAATGATCGTCGGAAAGGACACGCTGAAGACGATCAATCTCCGCATCGCGGAAATCGATCGGCTGCTTTCTGCACAGCTCAACGAGATCATGCATCACGAAGATTTTCAGAAACTGGAAGCTTCGTGGCGCGGATTGCACTATCTCGTGCATCAGTCGGAGACGGGCGTGTCGTTGAAAATCCGCGTCTTGAACGCCTCCAAAAAGGACTTGTTGAACGATCTCGAAAGGGCCAGTGAGTTTGATCAAAGCGCACTGTTCAAGAAGGTCTACGAAGATGAATACGGCATCTTTGGCGGTGCGCCGTACGGCACATTGATTGGCGACTACCAGTTCGGCATCAATCAACAGGACATGGCGTTGCTGGAACGCATCTCGAATGTCGCTGCCGCCGCCCATGCTCCGTTCATCTCCGCCGCCGATCCGACTTTGTTTGGCTTGGACAGCTTCAACCAGTTGGGCGAACCGCGTGACTTGGCCAGCATCTTTGAACGCAAGGAAGCTGGATATGTGAAATGGCGCTCGTTCCGGGACTCACCAGACTCACGCTATGTCGGCCTCGTGTTGCCGCACACCCTGGGACGCTTGCCTTATGATCCGGCCGACAATCCCGTCGAAGAATTCCACTATGAAGAGGATGTCGATGGTACAGACCACGACAAGTATTTGTGGTCTAACGCGGCCTATTCGTTCGGCACACGCATCACCAGTTCATTTTCCCAGTGCGGTTGGCTCGCCACCATTCGGGGCGTCGAAGGGGGCGGCTTGGTTGAAGGACTTCCGACCCACACTTTCAAAACGGACGATGGTGATGTGGCCCTCAAGTGTCCCACCGAAGTCGCCATTACCGATCGTCGCGAAAAGGAATTGGCCGACCTGGGCTTCATCTCGCTCGTGCATTGCAAGGGGACAGACTACGCCGCGTTCTTCGCTGCTCAATCGACTCAGAAACCGCAGAAGTACTCGACCGACGAGGCCAACGCGAATGCTCGGCTCTCGACGATGTTGCAGTACATCCTGTGCGTCTCCCGATTCGCGCACTATTTGAAGGCGATGGCTCGCGACAAAATCGGCTCGTTCATGGAACGCAGCGAGTGTGAAGCTTGGCTCAATAATTGGATCAACCAATACACGATCGCCAATCCTGAAAGTGCCGGGGCGGAAATGAAGGCCAAGCATCCTTTGCGTGAAGCGCGAGTGGTCGTGCAAGAGGTCAAAGGGAAACCTGGCTGCTACGAAGCCGTGGCTCACCTGCGACCGCATTTCCAGCTCGACGAACTGAGCGTTTCACTGCGCTTGGTCGCCGAGTTGCCGGAAGCGAAAGGAAAATAATTTCGGAAATGATTTGAGAATCTTCGCAACTCGCGAGAGGTCAAATCGACAACCTTTCTCAGACAGCTTCCGCGGAATTGATCAAAACACTGAGTTCCCAAACCAACCACGGTTTCTTTCACTAAGACACAAGGAGCAGGATCATGGCAGTTGACATGTTTTTGAAAATCGATGGCATCAAGGGCGAGTCCCAAGACAAGAAACACAAGGACGAGATCGATCTCCAATCTTGGAGTTGGGGCGCATCCAACGCGGGTTCACACTCGGCGGGCGGTGGTGGCGGTGCTGGCAAGGTTTCGATGCAAGACTTTCATTTCACGATGCAGATCAACAAGGCAACGCCCGAATTGATGCTGGCTTGCGCAACAGGCAAACACATTCCGTCAGCCATCCTCGTTTGCCGCAAAGCGGGCGAAGGAGGGCAGGAATACCTGGAAATCAAGTTCAGCGACTTGCTGGTCTCGTCTTACCAGACT
>JANNDA010001218.1:0-2536 GCA_031387195.1 Planctomyces sp.
GAGCACGAAGTTGGCGGCACGGCCGTGACAGATCATGCACTCGGTGCGGCTGGGGTAATGCCACGTCTGTTTGCGGACGCCGTCTTTCGCTGTTGAATCGCGAATGGTGAACTCGCGGTCTTTGCCAGCGTTCTCGATCAACATGCCGTCGGTTTGCTCGTCGTTCCATTCGTAGCTGTAGCCGAACCATTCTCCCTGTTGCTTCACCAGAAATCGCGTTTCGATCCAGCGTCGCGTGGCCGGATTGCCCGCATCGCCATCCAGAGCGAATGATTTCACCAGGACGGTGTCGTCCGGAACGTTCCAGCCGCGATTGGGCGACATGTCGATCGGCGGATCTTTACGGTTCGGATCATGCGGGATTGCCAACCAGCGTTCTTTGTGCGCCCCGTCAGACCACAACTGCGCGTTGACCGAATACGGCAGCACGCCCGGCTGCATCACGTGACCATTGACCGACGCAAACAAGCCGGACTCGCTGAGCTTGCGAGGAAATCTCATGGGAGAGTTGGGATCTGAATTTTGAGATTTGAAATTTGAAATTTCAGATTCGGGCGTCGGCTCCAAGTAGTACATGTTGCCTTTGTCGCCCCCTTGATGATCCAGCACCAGCAGTTCGCCGTGTGAGTCGAGGCAGAAGTGGGTGATGTGAAACGTCGTATCGACGAGCTCGCGGTGGTCAGTCACCTTCTGGCCGTCATGCTTCACCGCCCAGATTTTGCCGGTCGAGTGATCGCCGTAAATGTAGGCTCCGCGCAGTTCGGGCAGTTTCTCGCCGTGATAGACGACTCCGCCGGTGAGCGAGCGAGCTTCGCTGTGTGAGTGCTCGGTGGTCGGCTTCACGAACGGCGTCGGCCCCGGCTTGCGCTCCAGATAAAACGGGTGGCTCCCCTCCATGACGCTCCAGCCGAAATTGTCGCGGGGGCGGACGAAGTAAACCTGCTCCCACAAATCCTGTCCGTTGTTGCCGACCCAAATGTCGCCGGTCTTGCGGTCGCAGGTGATCCGCCACGGATTGCGAAAACCATAAGCCCACGTCTCCGGTCGCGCGTCTTTCAGGCCGACAAACGGATTGTCCTTCGGCACTGAGTACGTCTTGCCCGGATCAGGATGATCGACGTCGATCCGCAGCACCTTCGCCAGCAGATGATCGAGTCCTTGACCGGTCTGGATCATGTCGGAGTCAGACGTGCCGTCGCCGGAGGTGACGTACAACATCCCGTCGTTGCCGAAGACTGTGTCCGCACCGCTGTGGCCGTGCGACTCCCACTCCAGAATGAGCGTCGCCGACTTCGGATCGAACTCAAACGTCTTGGGGTCCATCCGATAGCGCGTGATCCGCACGGTTTTGTCTTTGAACTCTTTGAACCGCTCGACCGATTCCGGCACGAAGCCGGTTGATGCGGGGCCGGTTGACCCGATGTAGAGAAATCCGTTCTCGGCGAACTGCGGATGGAACGTGGCGTTGTAAATCGTCATCTCCGGGAACTCGAGCAGCGTTTCGAACGACTCGATATCCGGGTTGTCCTTGAATCGGATCAGCGACGATTTCGTTTGCAGGCCGGCCAGCATCCAATCGCTGCCAGGAACGTGAGCACCGAAGATCGGCAGATTGAGCTTCAGTTTCGGAAAAGCTTTCACCGGTCGATACGGAGCGGGCGGCTCCGGCGAACCAACGACGCGCGACGTTGTCAGCGGCGGCAGCATGTGGGGCAAGTTTCCAACCTGCCGACCCTCTTCGACATTCGCCGGCTTCACAAACTTCAACTTCGCGTAATCTTCCCAACGATGAAAATCGGCTCCCGGCTTCGAGGCTTTCGGCGAGCACCACGACAACTCCGGACCCTCGAAGTCGATCGAGTAGTCGTAGCGGCAGAGTACGAAATTCCAAACCTCGTCAATCGCCGGCCGCCCACCTGTTTTGATGAAGTCGCGCCACGGGATTTTCCCCTCGACAGCCCAGCCTTTGTCCTGATCGGTCCAGTCATTGAGCGTTCCGTCGAGCACTACTTTCTGCTCGATATGAAACTCATCCGTCTTCTTAAACCGATTCACCTGCCCGCGCCGCGGAAGGAACATGTCGAAAACCGTGCCGAGCGCGTTGACCTGGAACTCGAAGTATCCGAGTTTGTCGTTCGACGGTTTGAAGAAGAGTTCAAAGACGTCGTTGTCCCAGGTGTTACCGTCATGCTCTTTGACGTCGGCGTACAAATCGGCGTCAACCATCTCGGCAAAGAAGTAGAGGTTGTCGCGATCCCACAACAACCGCGCCTTCGTGGCCGTCTTCGCGGGACGAGCGTCTTTGCCGAGCCACGGCAATTGAAACTGATCGATCACCTCGGCGTCGGCCCACGCTTTTTCGTCCGCCTTGCCATCGATCGTGATCGGGCTCTCGGTGAAGCGGCACTCGTGCGGTTTCGGAGCGTCTTCAGCGGGGGATCGTTGCGGAATCAACAGGGTGAAGCACATCACACTAACCCGAAGTGTCAGCGAGGGCGAACGCTTCCAGAGACTTTGAAATCGGAGCGTTTCGGAG